>JBATMT010000330.1:0-2892 GCA_049289975.1 Paracoccaceae bacterium
CAGTTGATCCTTTCGGCGTTCGTGTTGGGTATGGGGATCGGAACGTTTGTAGTTGGCCCGATTTCGGATGCGATCGGGCGCAAACCAGCAATTACCGGCGGCGTATTCCTCTATGTGGTAGGCGCTATGATGGCCTACTTCTCGACGAGCCTCGAGTTTCTGCTGTTTGCACGTGTGGTTCAGGGGATTGGCGCGGCTGCGCCGAGGATCGTGGGGCTGGCACTGTCGCGCGACCTCTATGCGGGCCGCGAGATGGCGCGCGTGATGTCGTTTGTGATGATGGTCTTCATGATCGTGCCAGCTCTGGCGCCAATGATGGGGGCCGGGATCATAGCCATCTTTGGTTGGCGCGGAATTTTTCTTGCTTTCGTCCTATTTGGCCTTCTTTCTTTAAGCTGGTTGCTCCTTCGACAGGAAGAGACGCTGCCGCCGGAACGGAGGCGCGCACTTTCGGCGCGGAATCTCTGGGCGGCGCTGAAAGAGGTCGTCTCGAACGGTGAAGTCATGCTTTACACGGCGGTGATGACCCTTGGGTTCGGGCAGATGTTCGCTTTGCTGTCCTCGATTCAGCAGATCTTCGATCAGACATATAACCGGGGAACGAGCTTTCCTTATTGGTTCGCACTTATCGCGCTAGTGTCAGCATCGGCTTCGTTCATCAACTCGCGCTACGTGGTACGGCTTGGGATGCGACGGTTGGCGACGGTTGCCTATCTTGGGCAGATGATCCTGTCTCTGGTGATGATTTTACTGTTTGCGAGCGGTCTGGTGTCGGGGACGATGGCGTTTGCCTTTTTCTTCATCTGGGCGAACAGTATCTTCTTCATTGCCGGGCTGACGTTCGGCAACCTCAATGCGCTGGCCATGCAGAAGATGGGGCACATCGCCGGGATGGCGACATCGGTGATTTCGGCGATTTCAACAGTGATGGCGGTTGTTATCGCTGCACCCGTGGGGCTTGCGTTTGACGGAACTGCCTTGCCAGCAATGATTGGCGCGGCGATTTGTTCGGCGATCTGCTTTGGGCTGATGAAGAGGTCTGAGCGGTTCTAAGCAGTCTTTTTTGCTGCTTTCTTAGTGTCCAGCAGCTTCTCGGCAAGGTCGCGGGCGACGGCATAAGACCCCTTGATGCGGTCAGCCTCGGTCGTCCAGGCGCGAGTGAGGATGATCTTGTTATCCTTCACCTTTGCCGCGCCTTTCTCGGCATGGATGAATTCGACAAGCCCCGCCGGGTTGGCAAACTTGTCATTGTGGAACTGGACCGTTACGCCTTTCGGACCAGCATCGAGCCTGGAGATCCCGGCGCGTTTGCACATGGCCTTTATGCGAATAACCAGCAGCAAGGTGTTCACTTCCTTGGGCAATTCACCAAACCGGTCGATAAGCTCGGCGGCGAATCCTTCAAGTTCCACCTTGGAAGAAAGCTGCGACAACCGGCGATAAAGTCCGAGGCGGACGTCAAGGTCTGGCGCATAGCTTTCCGGGATAAGGACCGGGACGCCGAGGTTGATTTGCGGTGCCCACTGGCCGTCATCTGCGGGGCTGCCCTGCAATTCGCCCGACTTGAGGCGGGCAATCGTGTCTTCAAGCATGGCCTGATAGAGTTCGTAGCCGACTTCACGGATGTGGCCTGACTGCTCTTCTCCCAAGAGATTGCCAGCGCCGCGCAGGTCAAGGTCTTGCGACGCGAGGGAAAAGCCAGCGCCGAGGCTGTCGAGAGAACCTAGAAGCCGCAGGCGCTTGGTGGCGGCAGGTGTGAGCGGTGCTCGCGGCTTGGTCGTCAGATAGCAGTAGGCTCGCGCCTTGGACCGGCCGACACGACCGCGGATCTGGTAAAGCTGGCTCAGGCCGAACATGTCGGCGCGGTGGATAATCATGGTGTTGGCGGTTGGGATGTCGAGACCGCTTTCAACGATAGTGGTGGCGAGAAGCACGTCGTACTTGCCGTCGTAGAAGGCGTTCATGCGGTCATCGAGCTCGCCCGCCGCAAGTTGGCCATGGGCGATTACATAGCTGACTTCCGGGACGTGAGAGCGCAGGAATTCCTCGATTTCTGGTAGATCGGAAATCCGTGGGACGACATAGAAGGATTGGCCGCCACGATAGCGTTCACGCAGAAGCGCCTCACGGATGGTGATGGTGTCGAACTCGCTGACATAGGTGCGAATCGCGAGGCGGTCGACCGGAGGGGTGCCGATGATCGACAGATCTCGCACCCCTGTCAATGACAGTTGCAGTGTGCGCGGAATTGGTGTTGCGGTTAGCGTCAGGACGTGGATTTCCGAGCGCATTTCCTTCAGTCGCTCTTTGTGCTGGACACCGAAATGTTGTTCTTCGTCAATGACCAACAAGCCGAGGTTGCGGAAGCGCACTCCCTTTGCAAGGACGGCGTGGGTGCCGATGACGATATCGACTGTCCCTTCCGCCAGCCCCTCGCGGGTCAGATTGGCATCCTTGAGCGACACGAAACGTGAGAGCGGCCGGACAGTTATGGCGGTGCCACGGAAGCGTTCGGAGAAGGTCTTGAAATGCTGGCGAGCGAGCAGCGTGGTGGGCGCGATGATGGCGACCTGAACGCCGCTCATGGCGGCGACAAAAGCGGCGCGCATGGCCACTTCGGTTTTGCCAAAGCCGACGTCACCGACAATCAGGCGGTCCATTGGGCTGCCCGCTTCTAGATCGCCCACAACATCACTGATCGCCGAAAGCTGATCGTCAGTCTCCTGATATGGGAAGCGCGCCGAGAAGGCGTCCCAGTCGTGGTGCGCGGCTTCCAAGATCGGTGCATGACGAAGCGCACGTTCGGCTGCAACGCGCATGAGACGCTCGGCAATCTGGCGGATGCGCTCCTTGAGTTTGGCCTTCTTGGATTGCCACGCGCCACCACCTAAC
>JBATMT010000331.1:0-2056 GCA_049289975.1 Paracoccaceae bacterium
GACGAATTCCGTTCCGGCAAGAAACGGCATCAGCGCCAGATGCACGGCGTAAATGGCAATCCCCACGGCGATCAGCGACGTCTTGCGGAAGAACCGCTGCATGAACGGCACCGCCAGCATGAACGGCACCTCGGCCCCCGCCACGAACCCCACATAAAGCGCCACGTCGCCTGTGTCCCGCCCGGCCGAGGTAAACACCAGCCCCACCAGCGTCATGTAAAGCCCCGTCGCCCCAGCCAGAACGCCCAGCAACAGCACGCGCCCAAGCACCCGGCCATCGGCAAACTCGCCCAGCGACGCGGCAAAGCTCAGCCCCGATTTCGGATCATTCCAGCCGCCCTTGCCCTCTTGCGGCCAGGCGCGAAGGATGAGCGCGATCATCAAGAGCCCGAAAGCAAACAGCACCGGATAGATGACCGTCAGGCCCACGCCCATGCCAAAAACCACCGACCAGACCGGCAGCACCACGACAAAGGGCGCTGCAAAAAGCGCCCGGATGATCGCAAGAATCGACGCCTGTTCCGCCGCTGGCCGCCCCAGCGCCCCAAGCCGCGCCAGCGCAAAGCACTGACCAAAGATCGTCCCGCCGGTTGGCAGCAGGACCGCATGGGCAAGGATGAAAGTCGCCTTCCCCGGCAGCAGCCACATCAGCCCCGCGCCCAGCGCATAGGCCGCCGTACTCGCCAGAGCCACCGTCCGGCGACTGAGGCTCTGGTCGGCAAGGATGCCGCCAGTGATCGACGTGGTCACGAACACCAACGCTCCCGCAACCAGCACCACCGCATAGGCAAGATGGCTTAAGCCGAACGTCTCGATCGCCAGAAGCGACTGATAGGGCGCTATCGTGCAGGCGACAGCGCCATAAAGCACCAAAAGCGCCGCAGCGACAGACAGCGCCCGGTCGCGCCATATGGCTCTCGCCGCCGCCAGCATCGCGTGTCTCCTCAGGTGGCCGGGTTGGCCTTGGCCAGACTGACACTGCCCGGTATGACCTTGCCGGGGTTGAGGATATTCTCAGGGTCAAGCGCCGCCTTGATCATTCTCATTACGTCAAGCGCCACCGGGTCTTTCCGCCGCTTCATCGAGGCAAGCTTCATGACGCCCACCCCATGCTCGGCCGAGAAACTGCCGCGCAAATCCTGCACGATATCCTCGATCTGCGTCACCACCCGGTCCTTCAGCGCCTTGTCGCCCGACGTGGGCAGCACCGAATAATGCAGGTTGCCGTCGCCCAGATGCGCCACCGTCAGAGTCCCAGCGCCGGGGTCGATCTGTTGCAGACCGCCAATTGCCCGCTCCAGAAACGCGCCAACCTTGTCGAGTGGCACCGCCACATCGGTGTCGATGGCGCTGTCCAGCCCCACCATGATCTCCGCCGCAGCCTCGCGCCGCGCCCAGATCGCGTTCCGTTGCGCCTCGGACTGCGCGATATGGGCGTCGATCACCAGCCCCTCTTCCATCATCTCGCCCAAGGTCTCCTCCAGCAGCGAGATCAGCGGCACCGACCCGTCGGGTTGCACGGCCGTATCGCGCGGCGACGTCGCCCCCAACTCCACAAGGATTGCCACATCGTGTATGTCGGCGAATGGCAGCCCCAGATCGGGCCGCGCCACCTTCAGCCGCTCCTGATAGGTGCGCGGCATGAACTCGAACGCCTCGACCAGTCCGCCGGTCGCCTGTTGCAGCCGATTCAGAAGCACCAGCGCCGCATCGAGCGACTCTGCCGCCAGCATCGCCGTCGCATGAGCCTTGGGCGCAGGCACCAGCTTCATCACCGCCGCCGTGATGATCCCCAACGTGCCTTCCGCGCCGATGAACAGGTCCTTCAGATCATACCCGGAGTTGTCCTTGTGCAGCTCGCTCATCAGATCCATCACCCGGCCATCGGCCAGCACCACCTCGATCCCCAGACACAAGGCCCTCGTCGAGCCATAGCGCAAGACGTTCGACCCACCCGCATTGGTCGACAGCACGCCGCCGATCATCGCCGAGCCCCGCGCACCGAACCACAGCGGGAAGTACAACCCGTCCTCCGCAACCCGGTCCTGCAAGGTCT
>JBATMT010000332.1:0-2190 GCA_049289975.1 Paracoccaceae bacterium
TGTCGCTGCCGGTTTTTCAGGCCACGGGCTGCAGCAATCTCCGGCTGTTGGGCGCGGCATGGCCGAACACATCCTGACAGGCAGCTACCAGACGCTCGATCTCAGTCCTATGGGCGCAGAACGCATCGCAGCCGACAGACCATTCCTCGAGCGCGCCATAATCTGATCAAAGCTCGTTTATCGGCACTTTAAGGAAGGTCTTGCCACTTTCATCGGCAGGCGGCATCTGCCCTGCGCGCATATTGACCTGCAAGGACGGAATGATCAGTCGCGGCATACCGAGAGTCTTGTCGCGTGCCTCCCGCATGGCGACGAATTCCCCTGCAGGCTTACCCGCGCCAATGTGGACATTCCGCCGCTTCTGCTCGCCGACAGTCGTCTCCCACGCGTAAGCGTCGCGCCCAGGAGCCTTGTAGTCATGCCCGACGAATATGCGTGTATCCTCAGGCAAGGTCAGGATCTTTTGAATGGATGCATAGAGCATTTCAGCTGATCCGCCCGGAAAGTCACATCGCGCTGTGCCAAAATCCGGCATGAAAAGCGTATCGCCAACGAAGGCCGCATTTCCTACAACGTAAGTCATGCATGCTGGAGTGTGCCCCGGCGTGTGCAGTACCCGCCCGCGTAGCGAGCCAATCTCGAAAGTATCGTCCTCTGAAAAAAGTTGATCGAACTGACTGCCATCCCGTTGAAACTCCGTTCCTTCATTGAAAATCTTACCAAAAGTGTTCTGGACGACAGTAATATTGGCACCAATTCCTAGTCTGCCGCCGACTTTCTCCTGAAGGTAAGGAGCCGCCGACAAGTGGTCTGCGTGGACATGGGTTTCAAGAATCCAATTTACCTCTAGCCCTCGGTCACGGACCGAGCCGATTACCGCATCGGCAGAGCGTGTATCTGTGCGGCCCGAGGCGTAGTCGAAATCGAGCACTGAATCTACAATCGCGCAGGCTGTCGACGATGGATCCTTCACAAGATAGCTGATCGTGTTGGTCGCCTCGTCAAAAAAAGCGCTAATATCTGGCACTTGCGCGGTGTTTTTCAGTCTTTTAGACATCATATCCTTCGATCTTTCGTTCCGCCGATCTCGCGCGCGTTCTCTTGCCGCCATACGGCGAGCAGTATCACACACGTCATTTATATAGTCTCAGGCGAACAATTCTACAAACGTCGCGAAAGCGCGAAAGTGGGGCAGGGGGCTACTCGACCTTCCACTTAATCGAACACTCCACTGAAAGGATTTGGCCCCATGGCCCTCTCTCAGTTTCGCCAAATTGTTTCATACCCGGAAAAAGATCGCGCCCGGTGTTAGGATCGACGGCCCGAAGCGGAAAGGCGCCCACGGCATTGCGTTTCAAGCACAGAGTTACGGTCGAAGAAATCCGGTGTGCATATGACGCCGTTCTCTTTGGCTATCATTTGGGACTCATCGAATAGTTACGGAAAGCTATTTTTACGCCGTCCGGCCACTCGTTGCATCTGCACAAATGTATCCCGCGAATACGTTGTCGCATCGTGCCTTCATGTCTCGCGCGTCACGAACGATACCCACGAATGTATGGGCAATAGTTGCAGATAGCCATAATCAGTGTGCCGTTCGTGCCTGCTATGTCAGCAAGCGGCCAAATGCGGTAATCAGTACGAGGCAGACAAAAGTCAGGCACCTTAAAGCCAAACCCATATTCCGAGGGTGATATTGCAATCAATAACCGCCAACGTTGAGTTTGAACCGCTACACTACTTCTTGCGGTTTTGGCCTAAACAAGTCGAACTGCCAAAGCCCAATAGTTACATAATATTTATTATCAGATAATCAGATTCAGATCGTCAAGCCAACGGGAAAGTCAATTCCTCCCACTCGCTGTCAATCAAGACAAGATCACTTGGTGACGTATTCTCAAGGCGAACTTCATCTTCAAGTCGCATCAGACGTGCCGGATTGGTAATCGCCATACGCAGCGCATCTTCGGGACTTTGTTTCAATGTCCTGACTGCGAATGCTACGGATTGCAGCATCGTGACATGAGCACCAGCGAGAGCGCCTTCAGAGTTAACAAGCCGACCATCCTTAAGGGAAATAGTCTGACCATAGAGTGAGTACGTATCCGGTCCACCGACGGTTGGCATGGCGTCAGTTACGAGGATCATGCGATCTTTCTGCGGTCTGGCCCGTATTGCAATGTCCAACAT
>JBATMT010000333.1:0-6549 GCA_049289975.1 Paracoccaceae bacterium
CTTTTGGATAGGAGGCTCAGGAATGGTAAGTCTTAGCACGCTTATCGACGCCTATCTTGACGTCAATATCCTGTTGGCGTTCGCCTGTTGTCTGTGGTTTCTGACTGCCCGCGGGCTCAGGGCTGTCGGGCTTTCGCACACCTACACGGCGCAACTCAAGACTGTGCGGCTGGTGTTTCTGGCGATCATCCTTGCGCCATTGGCGATGGCCGGACTGATGCTGATGGTCGAGCGGGCGGGGGTGCAACTGGGCAACCCGGTCAACCTGACGGACTTCATCGTCGCGCAATATCTTCAGGGTCGGTTCGAGATGGACCCGGCCAAACTGGAAGCGATCCTTGGTGCGCGGCGGCAGCTGAGTTCGGGCTATATCGCCGGGTCGGCCGATCTGGTCTATTGGCTGGCAGTGACGTTTGCCGTGGGGTTCGCGATCTTCGCGGCGCGGCTTGCGGTCAGTATGTGGAAGCTGAGCCGCGTGCTGGAGGACAGTTTCGCGTGGCGACGTTTCGGGCGGCTTGATCTTCGCCTGTCAGACACTACCGCCGTGCCGTTTTCGACGCGCGGCATCTTGCGCCGCATCGTGGTGCTGCCATCAACGATGCTGGCAGAACCGGACGACATGCGCATCGCCCTGGGCCACGAATTGCAGCATATCCGGCAGCGCGATGTGGACTGGGAAATCTGGATGGAATGTCTGAAGCCGTTCTTCTTCTGGAACCCGGCTTTCCATCTGTGGCGGCGGCAGGTCGAGGAGTTGCGGGAGCTAAGTTGCGACCGGCAGGTGCTGGACCGCAAGGGTTATGACGTGGCGGCCTACTGCCAATGCTTGTTAAGAGTGTGCCATAACAGCTTGAAGCGGAAGCGGCTTTTCGGGTTGGATGCGCCTGTTGTCGCGCTGGTCCAGACTGAAAACCGGCTGTTTGGTCATCGGTCGGCGCATGTGCTGCGCGCTCGGATGGAGGCGATGATTGATGGCAAGGCCGAGGAACGGCCCACGGCTTTGGCCGCGTTGATGCTGGCGCCACTGATCGGGCTGACCTTCCTTGCGGCGATCTCGATCCAGCGTCCGGGCGACTGGAGTCAGGACCGGCTGATGCTGTCGACGATCATCAACCTTGAACGGCTTGAGAACATGAACGCGAGTTCGACGTTGAAAGTGCCGGGCTACTAAGCCAGCAAAAGGATCTGCACATCGGCTACGTTGGTGCCGGTCGCCCCTGTCATAAGAAGATCGCCCGAGGCAGTGAGAGCGGCGTTGCTGTCGTTGTTGGCGAGGAGGGCTTCGGGGTTGGCCCCCGCAGCACGCATGCGGGTGGTGCTTGTTTCATCAACCAATCCGCCTGCGGCGTCGGTCGGACCGTCACGTCCGTCTGTGCCGCCAGACAGGAAGGCAAATGGTCGGCCAAGCCGGGATGGCCCGG
Source organism: Paracoccaceae bacterium (assembly GCA_049289975.1). GTDB lineage: Bacteria > Pseudomonadota > Alphaproteobacteria > Rhodobacterales > Rhodobacteraceae > TMP-24. The sequence continues at coordinate 1,422 of JBATMT010000333.1, forward strand.
CCAAGGCCATGCGGAGCGCCAGTTCCTGATTGCGACCGCCACGGCCGGTGCCCCGGATTGTGACGGTGGTTTCACCGCCGAAGATCAGGCAACAGGGACGGCCTTTAGGGGCTGTGCTGGCGGCCTTGAGAATCTCCTCGACCGCGTCGGCGACATCACCGACGAGTGCGTCGGACACGATTTTCGTATCTGGATTTTGTGACGTGTTGTGAACGGCTTCCAGGCTTTTCCTGTTACTGCCTATCAAGATGTTTCTGGCAGGCGGAAGCGGTGCGTTGGCGGCGTCCGCACGGGTCAGGTGAGAGCGGACAGAGGCGGGCAACTGGTCCCAGATACCTTTGCCTTTGAACAGGGCTTGTGCGTCGGCGGCAGTACCGATGGGGGCGACGGTCGGGCCGGAGGCGATCACGCGGAGATCGTCGCCGATCACGTCTGACAGGATGAAGGCCGTCACCTCTGCCGGGGCGGCGAGGCGCAACATGCCGCCGCCTTTCAGGCGTGAGAGTTGCTGGCGGATCAGGTTGATCTGGGTGATCTCGAAGCCATTTGCCAGCAGCAGGCGATTGACGTCGGCCTTTTCCTCAAGGCTGATGTCGTCGGCCGGGGCAGGCAGGAGTGCAGAGCCGCCACCAGAGATGAGGGCGATGACACGGTCGTCGGCGGTGGCTTCGGAGAGCAGTTCGGCCACCGCCTTGCCGGCGCGGAGTCCGTTTTCGTCCGGCACAGGATGGCCGGAAGCAATGACGGTTATTCCCGCCACCGCTTTGGCATTTTCGTAGTTGGTGACGGCCAGCGCCTTGACCGGGGCGTTCGTCAGCAGTCTGATCGCTTCTTCTGCCATAGGTATGGCAGCTTTTCCAACAGAAACAACAATATCGGCGCCGTTCTTCACCGGCGCCCGAACCGGGTTTTCAGCCAGACTTATGCGCAGCGCATGGGCCGGATCGGCGGCTTTGAGTGCCGCTTGAAACAGCCGAACCGCCTCGGCGCGCAAGTCTGTCATCCGTCATGCTCCCGCGATTTGCTGTGCTTTCTGCACGAGCACTTCTGCCTGCCGGATCGAAGCATAGTCAATAAGCCGGCCGTCCAGCGACACCGCGCCTTTGCCTTCGCGGGCGGCTTGCGCCATCGCGTCAAGGATGCGTTTGGCGCGAGTGACTTCCTTTTCGGAGGGGCTCATCACCTCGTTTGCAAGGGCGATCTGGCTGGGGTGGATTGCCCATTTGCCCTCGCATCCAAGGACTGCGGCGCGCTTGGCGGCGGCGCGGTAGCCGTCGGGGTCGGAGAAATCACCAAAGGGGCCGTCGACAGGACGCAAACCATTGGCGCGGGCGGCTACGACCATGCGGGCGAGCGCGTAGTGCCACATGTCACCCCAGTGGACTTCGCGTGTTCCGTCTGCGAGCGGGTCAGTCAGGACCGAGTAATCGGGGTTCACCCCGCCGATGATCGTGGTGCGGGCGCGGGTGGAGGCGGCATAGTCGGCAACACCGAAATGGAGGCTCTCGTTGCGCTCGGAGGCACCGGCGATTTCGGTGACGTTCTGCATGCCCAGAGCGGTTTCGATGATGTGCTCGAAACCGATGCGCTTCTTGTAGCCCTTGGCGTCCTCGATCTGGGTCACCATCATGTCAACGGCGTAGACATCGGCGGCGGTTCCAACCTTGGGGATCATGATCAGGTCGAGCCTCTCGCCAGCCTGTTCGACGACATCGACAACATCGCGGTACATGTAATGGGTATCGAGTCCGTTGATGCGGACCGACATGGTTTTCTTGCCCCAATCCAGATCATTGAGCGCCTTGATGATGTTCTTGCGGGCCTGTGCCTTGTCGTCGGGGGCGACTGCATCCTCGAGATCGAGGAAGATCACGTCGGCGTCGGATTGTGCTGCCTTTTCAAACATTTGCGGAGCGCTTCCGGGCACCGCCAGTTCGCTGCGATTGAGCCGTGCGGGGGCCTGTTCAATGACGTGAAAGCTCATGGGAAGAATCCTCTCCGGTAGTGTTGCGCCGATGGGCGACAGAAAAGGGAGGAAGATTTCTTGCCTGTCAAGAAATATTATTGCGCGTCGAAATGAGTGCGAGACACTTCCGCAAAGCCCGGTCAGCCCCTTGCAGCGGTCTCGGATGGCAGGCGCGACGAGTAGTAAAATGCGATGGCTTGCGCCCGATTTCGCACGCCGAGTTTTTCGAAAAGGTTCGACAGATGGAACTTCACCGTGTTGGCCGAGATGTCGAAATCGCGGGCAAGTTCGCGGTTTGAGAGCCCCTTCGAGAGGGCCTCGAGGAGGGAGCGCTCGCGGCGGGTCAACTGGTGGATCGGGTCGGTCTGAAGCTCGCGGACGTCGAGGAAAGGGAAGACCATCTGACCGGCTGCAACGGCAATGCAGGTGTCGAGGAGTTTGTCGGTGGGGGCGTTCCGACCGACGAATCCGGCGGCCCCGGCGAGCATTGCGAGGCGCGCAACCTCACCCCGTGCATCATCGCCGTAGATGACGATTCGCGGCGCACCTTCCTGATCGCGCAGCACCTCGGTCAGCTTCTGGCCGCCGAGCGCGGGGAGCGTCCAGTCGATCACCGCGACGCGGACCGGCACCCGCATGACCGCGCCGAGGAAGCCTTCGGCGGTCGAGGAGGTCGCAACGAGCGAGAATCGGGGATCTCGGTCGAAGATTTCCGACATGGCAGTCAAAACCAGCGGATTCCCGTCGGCGAGGGAGATGTCGATGGGCTTTTCGCGCCTGCTATCTTGTTGCATTTGCTTTACCTTTTCAAAAAACCTACCCGTTCATATGGGTGTATTCTTAGTATACCGTCGCATATTTGCCTATATGGGTAGGTTTTTACCAACCTAATTAGTTACCCAAAAGCAGGATTAACGCAGGTTGCGGGATGAGGGCAATCAGTTTCACTCTGAAGCAACATTCTTTCGGGAAAGACCCCGAACGGGACAGGAGGTTACCGCACGAATGATCGGAGGAGCTGAATATCCGCGATCTGTCGTCGTTCCGGGAGGCGCGATCCGCGCTTTGAGCCTGTCCCAACCCGTCCCACATCCTATCACGCTTTGAACAGTCAGGACCGACCGATGACCGATCAGACCATCTTCCCGTCGCTCAAGATCCCCGAAACACTTGCGGCGGGTCCGGGGCCGGGCAACACCGATGCCCGCGTGCTTCAAGCCTTTGCTCAGGCGGGTCTGGCCGACCACATGCAGGCCGACGTGCTGCGTGGCATGGTCGAGTGCAAGGAAATGCTGCGGCAGGTGTGGGGCACCAAGAACACCTACACCTACGGCGTGGGCGGCACCGGGTTCTCGGGTCTGGACGTGATGTTGAACGCGATCTTGCCGGGCGACACGGTGGTGGCCTTCGTCAACGGCACGTTCTCGGGCCTTGACGGGCTGACGATCCGCATGAAAGCCTCGACCCGCGAGGAGCTGAAAGCCAATTCGCTCGATCCGAAACCGGCAAGCGTGACCATTGTTCAGGTACCGCACGGGCAGTCGGTGACAGGTGAGATCATCGAGAAGGTGCTGGCCGAGAAAAAGCCGCGTTGGGCGGCGATGGCTCATTGGGAGACTGGCTCAGGCCGGATCAACGATGTGAAGGCGTTTTCGGATGCCTGTCTGAAACATGGCGTCATGGGGCTTGTCGACGCGGTGTCGTCGCTGGGGATCTCTGACTTCGCAATCGACGATTATCCCGGTGTGGTGGCTTGGGCGTCTTGCCCGCAGAAGGGCGTTCTGTGCTTGCCGATGACTTACGCTCCGGTCAGTTTCACCGACCGCTACATTGCCGAGGTCCGCGAAAACGGGTGCCATTCCTATGTGCACCACCCGATCCTTGAGGCCCGTCACTGGGGGATCATCGACGGCAAGGATGTGCCGGCGGGGTCTTATCACCGCACGCATTCGGGATATGCGGTTGCAGCCTTCCACGAGGCGCTGCGCATCACGCTTCAGCATGGCCGTGCGCAGAAGGCGCGTGACTATGCGTTCCACGAAAAGGCGCTGCGCGCGGCGGTCGAGGCGATGGGCTGCCACGTCACGTCGAACATGACGAGCCTTGTCGTGCTGAACCTTCCGGGTGCGCTTGCTGGTCGCGAGAAGGAACTGGTGCAGGCTTGCCGCGCCAAGGGCTTTGGCATCTGGCCGACACTTTCCGAGCCGGTTCAGGTTCGGATCGGCATCTTGAACCAACTGTCACAAGCGTCGATCACCGAGATCGTGACGCGCTTTGCCAAGGCAATGAATGACATGGGGGCCGGTATCGACCTTGCGCTGATCCGCGAGCGGTTGGCTCAGCATTACCAGTCCGCGATGGCGGCTGAGTGAACCCGACGGAACCTTGAGGGAGGAGGCTAAACATGGATATCCATGAGTATCAGGCCAAAGAGATACTGAAGCGGTTCGGCGTAGCGGTGCCAGATGGCGCGCTGGCCTATAGCCCCGAGCAGGCCGCCTACCGGGCGCGCGAACTTGGTGGCAACAAGTGGATCGTGAAGGCGCAGATTCATGCCGGAGGGCGCGGCAAGGCGGGCGGCGTCAAGCTGTGTTCGTCCGAGCACGAGATTCAGGATGCGACCAACGACATGTTCGGCCGCCGGCTGGTGACGCACCAGACCGGGCCAGAAGGCAAGGGCATCTATCGGGTCTATGTCGAAGCCGCGCAGGCGTTTGACAGCGAGATCTATCTGGGCTTCGTGCTCGACCGGACGTCGCAGCGGGTCATGATCGTCGCGTCGAGCGAAGGTGGCATGGAGATTGAGGAAATCTCGGCCAACCGGCCAGAGTCGATTGTGCGGTCAACGGTGGAACCTGCGGTGGGGCTGCGCGAATTTCAGGCGCGCGAGATCGCTTTCGCGCTTGGTATTCCGACGGAACTGACCCAGCAGATGGTCCGGACCCTGCAAGGGTGCTATCGCGCGTTCCGCGACCTTGATGCGACCATGGTCGAGATCAACCCGTTGGTCATCACAGCCGACAAGCGGATCGTGGCGCTGGACGCCAAGATGACGTTCGATGGCAATGCCTTGTTCCGCCATCCGCAGATCGCCGAACTGCGCGACAAGTCGCAAGAAGACCCGCGCGAAAGCCGGGCGGCGGACCGCGGGCTGGCCTATAT
>JBATMT010000334.1:0-3575 GCA_049289975.1 Paracoccaceae bacterium
GAACAGGCCAACCATGACCCAGACCTACCGCCCCCTAGCCGCCGCCCTGTGGATGATCGGCTCTATCGCCGGATTTTCGCTTGTGGCGATTTCGGGCCGCGCGTTGCGTGTTGGCCTCGATACTTTCGAGGTTATGTTCTACCGCTCACTCGTCGGGGTGGTGATCGTGACCGCCGCCGCGCTCTACAGCAGCAACCTGTCAGAGTTCCGGCCAAAGCTGATGGGCACACACCTGATCCGTAACCTTCTGCATTTCGCCGGTCAGAACCTGTGGCTTTTCGCGCTGACCCTCATTCCGCTCGCACAACTATTCGCGCTCGAGTTCTCTTACCCGATCCTCGTGGCGCTGGGTGCGCCACTGTTTCTGGGCGAACGCCTGACGCGGGTAAAGGTGCTTGCTGCCGGGCTTGGCTTCATCGGCATCCTGATTGTTGCACACCCATTCAGGTCGGGCGGCCTGTCGCTTGGACTACTCGCCGCGCTCGCCTGTGCCTTTGGGTTTGCGGGCGCAGCCATCGTCACCAAGCGCCTGACCCGCCAGACATCCATCATCGCCATTCTGTTCTGGCTGACGGTGATGCAGTCCATAATGGGTCTGATTGGCGCTGCCCGTGATGGAACAATTGCAGTCCCGCACGGATCACTGTGGGCCTGGGTTCTGGTGATCGGCGCGGGCGGACTTGGCGCACACTACAGCCTGACCAAGGCGCTGACGCTGGCGCCCGCTTCCATCGTCACGCCTATCGACTTCCTGCGCCTGCCCCTGATCGCCGTGGTCGGCATGCTGCTTTATAACGAACCACTCGACATCTGGGTCTTTGTCGGCGGCGCAATCATCTTTGGCGCGAACTGGTTGAATATTCGTTCGGACACGAATGACCGGAAAGACGCACTCCAAACCTTTTCAAAAGCGACGTAACGTCGCAAGTTGACCTGCAAGGTTTCTCCCCCCTAGCGTGTTCTCAGGAGCAAACTCATGGGGATGAGTAAAATGGGACGTGTATTAGTTACGGCGAGCGCGCTCGCACTAGCAGCAGGCGCAGCCAATGCAGGCGGAATTGACCGGAGCGGACAGAGCATCGCACCTCTTTTCGAAAAGGGTGGCTATGCTGAACTGAGCTTTGGAACGGTCAACCCTTCGGTGTCGGGCAAGGACGTGGCCATCTTCGGCGGCCGCAATTCGCAGAATGTCGGCGAGGACTATCTGTCGCTTGGCTTTGCCTACAAGCAGGACATCAACGACCAGTTGTCCTATGCGATCATCTATGAGAAGCCGTTCGGGGCTGACCTGAGCTATGCCAGCGTTGCCAGCGGCGGTTCGGTCGCTTTCGGCGGCACCAAGGCGCACGCAGGCTATGACGAGCTTTCGGCGATCCTGCGCTACAAGTTCAACGACAACATGTCGGCCTACGGCGGTCTGCGCATCTCGCGCGCTTCGGGCGATGTGACGCTCAGGGGCGCGGCCTATGGCCCCCTCAGCGGCTATAATGCGAACTTCAGCAATGACACCGGCATCGGCTATGTCGTCGGCGCCGCATATGAAAAGCCCGAGATCGCGCTGCGCGTCGCGCTGACCTATCATTCTGCCATCAAGCACGAGCATGACACCAAGGAAACCATCGGTGGCTTCCCGATCGGCCCGGTCTCGACGACCGAGGTCAGCACGCCGCAGTCGGTCAACCTCGATGTCCAGTCGGGTGTCGCGCCCGGATGGCTGGCTTTCGGCCAGATCCGTTGGGTTGACTGGAGCGCATATGATATCGATCCGATAGTGCTCACCAAACAAACCAACGGCGGCGTCTTCGTCAAAGGCGGCGGTCTCGTCGATCTGAACGATTCAACCACCTACACAATCGGCATCGGCCACAAGTTCAACGACCAGTGGTCGGGCGCTGCTTCGGTCAGCTACGAGGAAAAAGGCGATCCGCTGGTTTCCCCGCTTGCCCCGACGAACGGTCGTCTTGGTGTCACTCTGGCTGCCGTCTATACCACCGGCAACACCAAGATCACCACCGGCATCAACTACACCAAGCTTGGTGATGCAAAGCCCGAAACCGGTACCCCGGACGTGGCTCGTGCCAACTTCACGGGCAACAGCGCCGTTGGCGTTGGCGTCCGCGTCGGCTTCAGCTTCTGATCTGAAAGCACCTATCAGAACGGCCCTGCCCATAAGGCGGGGCCGTTTTCTTTTGCTGTTGCAGTCTTTGCGGATTGTATTTGGCACAAGTTCCGGGTGGCAGCCCCCTGCTCGTCCCTTTAGTGTCTGCCCACCATGACAGCCAAAGCTATCAAACCCCAAACTAGCATTAGTCCCGCCGCATGGGGCCTCATGGGACTTCTCGCGATCCTGTGGGGTTGCTCGTTCCCGGCCACACGTGCAGCACTCGGCGAGGTTGGCGTCTTGACCACTGTGGCCTTCCGGGTCGGAGAAGGCGCACTCGCACTTTGGATCGTCATTTTCCTGCGCGGTCTGCCGGTCCGTGGCGGCTGGCGCATCGTTGCCGTTTTCGCAGTCATGGGCGTTTTGAACAATGTCTTGCCGTGGAGCCTGATCGTCTGGGGGCAAAGTCATATCGCCTCGGGACTTGCGGCGATCCTCAATGCATCTACAGCGATCTTCACCGTAAGCCTGGCTGCCCTGATCCTGCCGGACGAACGCCTCACGACCCGGAAATCGCTAGGCGTGTTACTTGGCCTTGCCGGTGTGATCATGGTCATGGGGATCAGTGCACTCCGCTCGCTTGACCTCACCTCGCTCGGCCAGATTGCCGTTCTTGCCGCTTCGGTCAGTTACGGCTGTGCCGGTGTCTTTGCGCGCAGGTTTCTGTCCGGCCAACCACCCGAAGTAGCCGCCGCTGGTATGCTGACCGCTTCGTCCAGCGTGATGATCCCGGCAGCCTTGTGGTTCGAGGGGGCGCCGCGTCTTGACTATCACCCGACGACTTGGGTGGCGCTCCTGTACCTCGGCTTCATCGGATCGGCCCTCGCGTTCCTGTGCTATTACCGCGCCCTGCGCCTTGCCGGCGCAGGCAACGTCAGCCTGGTCACCTTGATGATCGCGCCCGTCTCCGTTGTGCTTGGCGCGCTGATCTTTGACGAAAGCCTCAGCCTGTCGGACTATGGCGGGTTCCTGCTTCTGGCGGCTGGACTGCTGGTCATCGACGGCCGCCTCTTCCGCCGCTTCGCCAAACCTCAAGAATCTGCGTGAATTTCCGGCGACTTGCCGTTAAGCACGGGCCTTGGATGGGGCGAGGTACGGGACAGCCGCGATGATCTACCGCAATGAAGGCGACTGGCGCAGCGCCGACGAAAGGCGCGTGCTGCTGTTTGGCATGTCCGGGCTGGGCAAGACTCACATCTCGAACCTCCTACGCGACCACGGAGACTGGTTCCACTATTCCATCGATTACCGCATCGGCACCCGCTACATGGGCGAGCATATCGCCGACAACTTCAAGCGCGAGGCGATGAAGGTTCCGCTTCTGCGCGAACTCCTGATGACCGACTCCGTGTTCATCGCATCGAACATCACCTTCAACAATCTCGCCCCGCTTTCGACCTACCTTGGCAAGCCC
>JBATMT010000335.1:0-1539 GCA_049289975.1 Paracoccaceae bacterium
TTTCTGGGCGATGCCAACGCCGCCTCGGCCGGAGCCGACATGGCAACCATGTCGCAACTCTCCGACGCGGAAAAGCGCCGCACCATGCACGGCGCGCCCCTCTGGGCCCGCGCCGCCACGGTTGCCGCAGGCCCGATCTTCAATTTCATCCTTTCCATCGTCGTCTTTACCGGCTTGTACATCTGGTCCGGTGCCCCGTCTGACGCCCAGATGATCGGCACGCTCAAGGACCTGCCCGGCGGTTACGGCACCCTGAAATCGGGCGACCAGATCCTGTCAATCGATGGCAAGGCAACCCCCGACTGGGAGACGCTCTCCAACGTCACCGACGAGCTGCCTGCACAATCGCTTCTGCCCTACGAAGTCTTGCGCGACGGCCAGAAACTTGCCGTCGAAGGCCCGTTTCCCTTCCCGCCGCGCGTCGACGGAGTGTTGGGCGACAGTGCCGCCATCGAAGCCGGAATCAAGGAAGGCGATGTCATCCAATCCGCCAACGGCATCCCGGTGGCCCGCTTCGCCGACGTGCAGGATCTTGTGAAAAAAGTCGAGGGCGCTCCTGTCGCCCTGACGCTCTGGCGCGAAGGCAAAACGTTCGACGTCACCCTCACCCCCCGCAAGACTGACCAGCCGACACCCGAAGGCGGGTTCGAAACCAGCTACAAGCTTGGCATCTTCGGCAGTTATTTCTTCGCCCCTGAAACCCGTCGCGTCGGCCCGATCGAGGCGGTCAGCGCAGCCGCAAAACAGACCTTCTTTATCGCCAAGACCTCGCTTTCGGGGATGGCTCATGTGGTGACCGGAGCGATTTCTTCTTGCAACCTGCGCGGCCCCATTGGCATTGCGGAAAGCTCGGGGCAGGCGGCATCGCAAGGGCTGGGCGACTTCATCTCATTCATCGCGGTCCTGTCCACAGCGGTCGGTTTCCTCAACCTTTTCCCGATCCCGATGCTCGACGGCGGTCATCTGGTGTTTTACGCCTACGAATGGGCGGTCGGCAAACCATTGCCCGCCCGCGCGCTTGAAATCGCCAGTTCCATCGGGCTTTTCCTCGTCCTTGGCCTGATGATCTTTGGCTTGACCAACGATTTCAGGTGCTGACGGCGCGCAACTTTTCGCCCGCAAACCCGCCAACCGCCATCGCTCTCCAAGTTGACACGACACCGCCCCAAAGCAGCCATATTCCCGCGCTACCGCTTTGAGCAAATCAAAGAAAGGCGGAGGCAAAGATGCGGATGATGGCTAACAGTGTGAGGGGTATCAACCTTGTCATGCAGATTGGCATGGACCGCGTTCTGGTGTTCTTCGCCATTCTGCTCAGTCTGGTTGCGGCGGCGGCCCTGAGCGCTCATCTCATGTTGCTGAACGTCCCGGCAATCGACGGCCTTTACTAGCGTCCCCCACTAGGGACTGTTCCCCACCTGCATCGTGATCGCGAAATGTGGCGCGACCTTGTCAAAAGGCCGCGCCCTTCCTTTGACAAGCCCCCCCATTACCGCTACTCACAGTCAGACAAAATCTAACGATTAAGACCGGCGGGGC
>JBATMT010000336.1:0-3323 GCA_049289975.1 Paracoccaceae bacterium
CTTCCGAGGTGTGTTCCGTCTTCTCATCGCGTGCCACTTCGGCGGTTGGCCGAGACACCGTTGCAGCGGGCGTCAACGCGGAAATCGGCAAAGGAATAACTGGGGCCGACGCGCGCCAGAACATAGACTTTGTAGGTGCCGTGGGCTCGACAGCAGGCAAGTCGCCGGTAATCGGCGTATCGAGCGGTTCATCCAACTGTCCCATCCGATCGAAGGATGGCATCAACCCCTGATACTCGACCATCGGTCGGGCCGCTGCGGTTTCCGACCTCCAAGGCGCGGGGTCAAATGCGGGCATTGGTTCTGCGGCAAGTTCTTCGGCGTCGCCGCCATCAGGCTCAAACTCCGCCTCGATCCCGGCGACGGCTGCCTCCAACTCGGCAATAGTGTCTTCGAGTGTGTTTACATTTGCGAGGGCGTCAGGTTCGCTGACGCCGACATGGTCCGCACTGTCCAACAATTCGGGGTGGTTTGGCATACTATCTGAGTCGGTCGGTACTGCCGAAAGGTCTTGCGAGTCCGACAATGCTGCATCGTCAGAAACGCGGTGGGCGGCGGTCAAAACAAAACGCGTCTCGGTCGGAAGGCCTGACGTGCGGAACATAACCGGCTCAGACCGAAAGCTTGGCAAAGAATGGGCCGCACCGGCGATGTCAGCATCAGCCTCAGGCACGGCGGGCGGTGCGGGCGGAATACGCGAGTTGGCCGCGCCCTTCCTGTCTTCCGACACCAGACGCCGGATCGACGACAGGACGTCCATGATTTCGAGACTTGATTTCGGCTCTGACATAGCGGACCTATCGACGAATTCGCGAAAGCGGAGATACCCCCGCCTTGGCACTTACTATGGCTGCGGCTTCAGTTCTTGCCAATCGCCTTGAGCACACGGTCAAGGTTTTTGCCTTGGACGGACGTGAGTGGGGCATTTTTGACAGCGTTGTAGTACGCCTCTGCATCGTAGGTCGGGATCCCGAGCTTCAGGTGATCAACCGTGAGCAAACCCATAGAGGCCAAAAGCGAATATTTCGCTACTTGCAGATTGGCTTCTGCAGACACGCGGTCTGACTTGGCCTGCAAGAGGTCACGTTCCGCGTCGAGAACGTCAAGCGTGGTACGCGAGCCAAGCTTGGCCTCTTCTTGGACGCCATCATAGGCGGCCTGCGCAGCCACAATCTGACGATCAATTGCGGATATCTGCGCCCCTGCAACCTCGATGCCAGACCACGCATTTGCGACTTGCTGAGCAATCAGCACACCCGTGCGGGTCAGCGACGCGCGGGCGGCGTCACGGCCGGCGATGGCTTTACGGTGCACAGACGAAAGCTTGCCGCCAGCATAGATTGTTTGGGACAGTTGCAACGTGGCGGAATTATTGGTCCCGCCGTCCAGGTCGTCGTCGATACGAAGATTGGCCCCGAGCGTCGGTAGACGCTCGGCAGCAGCGGCCTCGACCTGCAGGTCGGCAACCTTTGCCTGATGCTGCGCCTGGAGGATCGCCGGGTGCAAGCGCAGTGCGATCGACTGCGCCTCCTGCAACGATTTGGGAAGCGCAGGCGATGGCGGGGTGCGTTCAATCCGGTCAGGGAAATGGCCCATCGCTGCCTTGTAGGCGGCGCGTGCTACTTCAAGGTCGCCTTGGGCCACTGCGAGGCCCGCACGAGTCGATGCGAGCCGCGCTTCGGCAAGAGCAACATCGGTGCGCGTGATTTCGCCCACATCAAACCGATCCTGTGCGGCCTTGAGCTGTTCGCCAATAACACGAACGGATGTTTGATTGATACCGACCGTATCCGTGGCGCGTCGAACGTCCATGTAGGCCTGCACGGCATCCAGCAGCACGTTTTGCTCGATACCCACCAAGGCCTGACGAGTCGCAAGAACAGATTCCTTGGCGATCAGGATGCCCAACTGGCTGCGGCCAAAGTCGTAGACTGTCCAGTCAAGGTTCAGCCGCGCGGTATTGGTAGTGTTTTCGCCTTGCAAGATTGTGTCTGCATACTGGCTTTGCAGGACCCAGCTGATCACCGGACGAAGTGCCGAGACCGAGCCCGCCACATCTTCATCAGCAGCACGAAGCACTGCGCGGTTCTGATCAAGGAGGTCGGAATTCTGGTAGGCCGAAACAAGGGCGTTGCCCAGAGTTTCGGAGTTAACAGGTGCGGCATATGCCAACAAAGCGGCTGCCATTGCGCCCCCGAGCCACTTGCGATGCTGCGATGTCGTCATGTCTGCCTCTGTTCGTCGTTCGGGTTGCTACCCGTATCGTTTCTGGTTGGTCGGAAGTCCCGCCCGTAACAGAGGCGGACCTTTTAGAGGGTAAAACCCTTGCTGGCTTCAAAGCCCGGCAGAACCGGGGCTGCTGCGTTGAATGAAAAACGCCAGCTTACTTGGCCATCAATCTTGTAGCCTACGCGGCAAACGCCGAGTGCGCCTTCCATAAAGATGGCGCCGATTCGGCCGCCCTCTTTGAGCTGCGAGATAAGTGCTACCGGGACGATCTCGACCCCGCCTTCAATCAAGATGCGGTCAAATGGGCCGGACCTGGGCGCTCCGCCCGCAAGTGCAGTCTGCATGAAAGAGATGTTTCCACCCGCATTGGCAACAGCTGCTTCGACCAGATCGGCCCGATCTTCCACGCCGACAACGGAAGCGGCCATCCTTGCGATTACGGCTGACGAATAGCCATGGCCTGCTCCCACCACAAGCACATGATCTGTCGGCTGAACGTCGAGCGCGTCGAGGAGTTTGGAAAGCGTCCGCGGCTCAAGTACAACGCGTCCCTGGCCCAGATCCACGTTACCGCCAACATAGGCAGCCTCACGCGCCGATATAGGTACAAATTGCTCTCGAGGCACGTTCAGCATCGCCTCGATGATGGGGAACTTTGTCACGTCATTGGGTCGGACCTGCGTATCGACCATCACAGTGCGGCGAGCGGCGAAATCGGTCATAGACTGAACTCTTCGGTCTGATTTTCGGTATATGCTTCGTCTTGCCACAGAACGAAAGGATCGGCAATCCTCAGAAGGGCTTAAGCGCCCATGCCCGTTGCAGCATTGTCAGGGTTGCACAACGCAAAGTCATGCGCTAATTGCCTGACACCTCCGGCGGGTTGGCGGAGAGGTTACGCAGCGGATTGCAAATCCGTGAAGACCGGTTCGATTCCGGTACCCGCCTCCAGAGGTTTCCCCCTAGGTATTTGCAGCCAAGATTGCAGGGTCAAGTCCGTCGCTTGCACGGGTCAGGTCGTTGCGGCAACGCGCGATTATGAAATCCGTGAAGGTACGTATCTTGGGGTCGCGCAGGCGGCGGTGCTGAGTCAG
>JBATMT010000337.1:0-5865 GCA_049289975.1 Paracoccaceae bacterium
CGCCAAAACTTCGCGGACGTGACTGACAGGGACGATCTCCATTCCCTTTTTCACATTGTCAGGAATCTCGACCAAGTCCTTGGCGTTCTCTTCTGGGATGAACACCGTCTTTATGCCGCCCCGCAGAGCAGCAAGCAGCTTTTCCTTCAGACCGCCAATCGCGAGCGCATTGCCCCGAAGCGTGACTTCACCCGTCATGGCGATGTCTTTCCTCACAGGTATACCCGTCAGGACAGAGACGATTGATGTCACCATCGCAAGACCCGCGGAAGGGCCATCCTTGGGCGTAGCTCCTTCGGGAACGTGGACGTGAATGTCTACCTTTTCAAAGGTCGGCGGCTTCACCCCGATCTCAGGACTGATCGAGCGTACGTAGCTCGCAGCAGCCTCAATGGACTCCTTCATCACATCGCCGAGTTTACCCGTTGTCTTCATGCGGCCTTTGCCCGGCAGCTTGAGTGCTTCGATCTGAAGAAGGTCGCCGCCGACGCTGGTCCAAGCTAGCCCGGTTACCACGCCAACTTGATCTTCCTTCTCGGCCAACCCGTAGCGGAAGCGCTTTACACCAAGATAATCTTCAAGCGTTTCAGGCGTGATTTCGACCTTGGTCACATCCTTGCGGACGATCTTGGTCAAAGCCTTGCGCGCAAGCTTGGAGATTTCGCGTTCCAAGTTCCGCACACCCGCTTCACGCGTATAGGTACGGATCATCTCTTGCAGTGCTTCGTCCGACAACTTGAACTCGCCCTTTTTCAGTCCATGGTTCTGGATCTGTTTGGGCACAAGGTGTTGCTTGGCGATTTCGCGCTTTTCGTCTTCGGTGTATCCAGCCAGAGGGATGATCTCCATCCGGTCCAGAAGTGGACCGGGCATATTGTAGCTGTTGGCCGTGGTCAGGAACATGACATTCGACAGGTCATATTCCACTTCCAGATAGTGATCGACGAAGGTCGCGTTTTGTTCAGGATCGAGCACTTCAAGCATGGCAGACGCCGGGTCGCCACGGAAGTCCTGGCCCATCTTGTCTATCTCGTCGAGCAAGATAAGGGGGTTCGTGGTCTTTGCCTTTTTCAGCGCCTGAATGATCTTGCCGGGCATCGAGCCGATATAGGTCCGACGGTGACCCCTGATCTCGGACTCGTCGCGCACACCACCTAACGAGATGCGAATGAATTCGCGTCCGGTTGCTTTGGCAACCGATTTGCCAAGCGACGTCTTGCCAACACCGGGAGGACCGACGAGGCACAGTATCGGGCCTTTCAGCTTTTGGCTGCGTTGTTGTACGGCCAGGTACTCGACGATGCGTTCCTTGACCTTCTCGAGACCGTAGTGGTCATCATCAAGCACCTTTTGCGCTGCACGCAGGTCTTTCTTGACTCGGCTGCGCACGCCCCAAGGCAAAGCCAGAAGCCAGTCAAGGTAGTTGCGGACCACGGTGGCTTCAGCCGACATCGGCGACATCGACTTGAGCTTCTTCAGCTCAGCCTCTGCCTTGTCGCGCGCCTCCTTGGAAAACTTGGTCTTGGCGATCTTTTCAGCCAGTTCGTTGATTTCATTCTGGCCGTCTTCACCGTCGCCAAGTTCCTTCTGAATGGCCTTCATCTGCTCATTCAGGTAGTACTCGCGTTGCGTCTTCTCCATCTGGTTCTTGACGCGGCTCTTGATCTTCTTCTCGACCTGCAGGACCGACATTTCACCCTGCATCAGGCCGTAGACCTTCTCAAGCCGTTCACCAACGTCGAGCGTTTCCAGAAGCTCCTGCTTCTGGCCCACATCAACACCAAGGTGGCCGGACACGAGGTCTGCGAGTTTCGCTGGCTCACGAGTTTCGGCTACGGCCGAGAGCGCCTCTTCGGGAACGTTCTTCTTGATCTTGGCGTATTTCTCGAACTCTTCCCCGACCGATCGCAGCAGCGCCTCCACGATCTCGCTGTCGCCCGGTGTTTCCGGAAGAATCTCTGCCTTGGCTTCGAAGAAGCTGGCATTCTCGACAAATTCGGTGATCCGCACGCGCGAGCGGCCTTCAACGAGAACCTTCACAGTTCCGTCAGGCAACTTCAGCAATTGCAGTACGTTTGCCAGCACGCCTGTCCGATAGATGCCATCGGTTTTCGGATCATCAACGGTCGGATCAATCTGTGAGGACAAAAGGATCTGCCGATCCTCCTGCATGACCTCTTCCAGAGCCCGGACCGACTTTTCACGCCCAACAAACAAAGGCACGATCATGTGCGGGAAGACCACGATGTCACGCAGCGGCAGCACCGGGTAGTTTTGGGCAGGTTTATCTAACATTCGCGTTCCTTTCAGGCAGGAAAGCA
Organism: Paracoccaceae bacterium; assembly: GCA_049289975.1. Taxonomy (GTDB): domain Bacteria; phylum Pseudomonadota; class Alphaproteobacteria; order Rhodobacterales; family Rhodobacteraceae; genus TMP-24. The sequence continues at coordinate 2,322 of JBATMT010000337.1, forward strand.
CTGGCCCCGTTCATCGGCAGCACCTGGCTTTCCCCGGTTCAGGCACAGTATCTATGAAGGCGGACGTCGCCATTCAACTGCCCTTCTGTCTTTGCGCGACAATACCCTGCCGGGTCCTGTGTGCAAGTCGGTTTCAAACCGCGCAACCCCGGTTTCCGCACCGGCCTAACGCCGGTGCGGCTCGTTTTCCTAGTGTGCTGTTTGCACTACGTCCTTGATTGCTGGCATTGAGAGCACCGCGTAGCGCCGACCATCGCCGGGGTTGTCATACGGCTCGCCAACGCGATCCGCATTCCATTCCAGTTGCCGCAACGCCCTCATCAGCGATACTGGCGACAAGGACATCAGTTCGCTAGCGCCGTGAGCGCGCGCAACATCCGCCAGCCCCCCGACGATCAGCGACAGGCATTTTGCCCTGTCTTGCTGGTGGTTTACGGTATCAGACATCACGAGCCGGGTACATTCCCAGACTTTTGGCGTCGTGATGTCAGCTCCAAGCACACCTTGCGGGATATCGGACAGCTTGCCTGCCACTGCATCCTTGAGCATGTAAGTGTACTGGCCCCAGGACGACGTCGTGGGCATAGTCCGCGCTCCGCCAATGACCTGTCCGTCGCGCAGAACCAGCGAATAGAAAGCCAGCGGATTGTCATACTGATCCATCTCAACGCTGTCATTGTGGGGGATGTCCCAGCCAAGCGTGTCAACGAAGAAGTGTTTCCTCAAACGAAGGTAATCGTAAAAAGCGGTACCATAGCGATGCAGATCGGAAAGATCGAATGTGATGTTTTCCATGATTGCCCCTCCAAAGGCGAGGCAAAGATGGGCGTGTAGCTGTTACTGAATTACAAACAATAGTTGCAAAAATATATACAATTTCTCCTTTAAGTTGTATACACTTTTCTTCAAATTAAACCGTATCCGGTTGCAGCCGAGACTGCCTGACTGCTGGTTTTCGCGCCAAGTTTCAGTTTGGCGCTCTTGATACGCTGCTTGACTGCCCCTTCGGAGACTCCAAGTCTCGCCGCTATTTCCTTGATAAGAAGGCCTTCCTTGACCATCCGTAGTGCCTGCAACTCTGCTTCGGTCAGGTTCGTCGGCGGTGCCAAGGCCACATGCAAACGCCAAAGCTTGCCGGTCAGAACTGCTATCTCGGAGTCGGTGAACTCTCTGTCGGCCCTGGTGAAGCTGCCAAAGCTTCTTTGACCTTTGGGACCAGGATCGTCCAAGCTAACCGCGACCCCAAAGTTAAGCCCGAAACGAGCAGCAGCTTTCATCACGCCGCGCGGGTCAGGAATTTTGATCTCACTCCAGCGCACGTGGCCCGAGTTGGAGTAAAGCCAACGCATGACAGGATCGGCCAGCATATAGTTTTCGCGTGTGTAATGGTCGACCCACTCCTTGGGCAGGACATTGTGTTCAACCAACGGAAATGCAAATCCTATCCTGAGGGCCATGTAATAGCCGGTAGGAGACAAGAGAGCGAATTCACTTGCGCCACGCACTGCGACAGTCCTTTCCGCTCAGCCGGACAAGTCTTTGCATTAGGCTATTAAGATATGTCACATTGTCGTTATCGCACGCATCGTGCTGATTTGGAAGAAAAGTTGCCACGAGTGAGTTTGGGTTGGACAGAGCACAAGAAACGTTGAAACGAATGCGCGCGCGAAGCACGGCCGGCTTTGCAATCGCGCTCCACGTTAAGTTTACGACACCTCGCTATCTTCTCCAAGCCTATAGCAAGGAATGGCTTGATCTCTATTCGAGCGAAGGTTTGGTGATGAACGATCCGACCGTCCATTGGGCATTTTCAAACACAGGCGCGATACGCTGGAGCGATTTGGCCGCTGATGATCCGGCACAAGTCCTAGCTAAAGCCGAACAGTTCGGGCTTCGCTATGGAGTGGCTATTTCACTGGAGGAACACGGCACGCGCAGCATGGCAAGCTTTGCCCGCAGCGACCGCGAGATGACAGACATCGACATCTTTGCCTTGCGCATGGACATGAAGGATCTTCACTTGCAGACGCAAACAATCGAGCTTTTCACGCCTGAGATGCATGAAAGGCTGAAACTCATGTCGATCTTTCTGACACACGAGTGATCAAAATGGGTCGATATCGCCTTCGGTCCGAAGCGCGTGAAACTCGCGTACGAAAGCAGGCAATTGCCCCGCGCTGATTGCACATCGTAAGCCCGCCATAAGTTCTTGGAAGTAGTGCAGATTGTGCCATGTCAGTAGCATCGACGAAATGATCTCGCCTGCCCTGAAGACATGGTGAAGATAGGCGCGGCTGTAGCTTTGGCAAGCAGGACAACTACACTGTTCGTCGAGCGGACGCGGATCGTCTGCATGGCGGGCGTTCTTGATGTTGATCTGACCGCGCCGGGTCCATGCCTGACCCGTGCGCCCCGACCGCGAAGGCAGAACGCAGTCCATCATGTCGATGCCGCGCTCGACGGCCCCCACGATATCGTCCGGCTTGCCGACCCCCATCAAATAGCGCGGTTTGTCCTCGGGCAGCATGGCAGGCGCATAGTCCAGAACGCCGAACATTGCGTCCTGGCCTTCGCCCACAGCCAACCCGCCCACGGCATACCCATCGAAGCCAATGGATTTCAACGCTTCGGCACTTTCGGCGCGCAGGTCGCGGGTCACGCCGCCCTGCATGATCCCGAACAGTGCGTGCCCGTGCCGGTCGCCAAATGCGTCCTTTGACCGCTGCGCCCACCTCATGGACAGGCGCATGCTTTTCGCAACTGCTTCGTCCGTCGCAGGCAGGGCGGGGCATTCGTCAAAGCACATGACAATATCTGAACCGAGAAGCTTTTGGATCTCCATGCTGCGCTCGGGGCTTAGCATATGGTCTGATCCGTCGATGTGGGATTTGAAGCGGACCCCCTCCTCGGTCAGCTTGCGCAGATCGGCAAGGCTCATAACCTGAAAGCCGCCAGAATCCGTCAGGATCGGCCGCTCCCAGTTCATGAACTTGTGCAAGCCACCCAATCTGGCGATACGCTCGGCGGTGGGCCGCAGCATCAGGTGGTAGGTATTGCCCAGAAGGATGTCGGCGCCGGTCGCGCGGACGCTTTCCGGCAGCATCGCCTTGACAGTGGCTGCTGTGCCGACCGGCATGAAGGCGGGTGTACGGATTTCGCCACGCGGGGTCGAGATCGCGCCAGTGCGTGCGGCCCCCTGAGTGGCGTGGACTTTGAACGAAAAACGGCTGGTCATGATGGCCCGCTTCTAGCGTAGGTCATCTGCCTTGCACAGAACCGTTCTGCGACAATTTGCGGTCCACTGCCTCGATCTCCAGTGCACTCTGGACCTCACCCCTTCATTCCCTATATATTCGCTCAGGAACTGCATGGATAAATCATGACCGCCGAGCCGAAAGAACCGATCGAGGGCACACCGCTGATCAAGCCGTCGACCACCGACCATCCGCTGTATGACAGCGTAGTCGATGCCTGTCGCACGGTCTATGACCCGGAAATTCCGGTGAATATCTATGATCTCGGCCTGGTCTACACGATTGAGATT
>JBATMT010000338.1:0-1642 GCA_049289975.1 Paracoccaceae bacterium
TCTTTGCGTTGTCCGGGCTCTACATGTTGATCTTCGGATTGATCGCCCTCGCCGCAACCTCGGCCTTTCGATCGGAATCCGTTGGGCTTTTGGTGCCGGTGACGGTCTGGCTTGCGGTCACTTTCATCCTGCCCGCCCTGACGCTGAATCTGACGCCTACGGCGGTGTTGAATCCAATTTCCGCACTGGCCACGCCACCGGACACCAGCTTCTTCAGGTTGGCGGGTTGGGGTTTGGGGCCGTTTTCACTGGCCGAAAGCTACGGGGCGCTATCTGCCGGACTGCTCGACTATCGCCCGGCAGAATGGCTGTCTCGCGCGGTCCTGCCGCCCTTGGTCAGCCTGGTTGCAGCCCTTGGCATAGCAGCCATGCTTGCCACCCGTGCCCTGAACCACCTGTCGCCAATCGAAGGTGGCTACGATGCATAACCCACTGCTCACTATCGCGGCCAAAGATATGCGGGACGCAACCCGGGACCGCTTCCTGTTGATCGTCACCGGGTTTCTGATCCTCGCCGCGCTGACCGCACTGATCACCGGGGCCATCGCCTTGTCCACTGATGTGGCGACCTATGAGGCTGCCAAAGCCAGCTTGCTTGCGCTTGGCAAAAGCGCCGCCTCGATCAAGCCGCCCGAGTTCTATCCGATGCGCCTGCTACGTGGTGCGGTCGAACAGATCGAGATTGTCGGGTCGGCCATCGCCATCCTGATCGGCTTTCGCGCGGCGTCCGCCGAGCGTGGTCGGCAAACGATGGCCCTGATCCTGACACGCCCGATCAAGCGCTGGCAGTTTACCGGTGGCAAGATCGTGGCCGGGGTGGCCCTGCTGGCCTTTGGCCTGGGCGTGGTCATGGGGCTATGTGCCGTGCTGCTGCATCTGATGTCCGGCATCGGCCTGACCGGAAATGACCTTGGGCGCATCGGCCTCGTTTGGGCGGTGTCGGTCGTCTACATGGCCAGCTTTTTCCTGGCGGCGTTCCTTTTGACTCTGCATCTGTCGCGTCCCTCTACCGCCCTCTTGATCGCCTTCTCCCTTTGGCTGGTGATCGTGCTTGTGGCACCGCAGATCGGCGACACCATGGACCCCGACAATCAGGTTGCGGGCGGTGTGTTCAAGGCGCTGAGCATTTCCGGGCCCGATCAGTTGGAAATCATGAAGACCTATGCCGGGTTCGAAGCGGTGCGCAACGGCATCGAAATTGCATCTATCACCAAGCATTTCGAACGCTTTGCCTTTGCCGTTCTAGGCATCAAGGCGACCTATGCCGGGCTGCCGCTCGGCCCGATCCTGACCGAAAAGGCACTGGATGTCCTCTGGATAATTCTTGCTGCCCTTGGGCTTGCAAGTCTTGCCCTCGCTCTACCGCTGAACACCAAAACCCTTTCCCAAGAGTAACCCCATGAAGCCCTATTTCCCCTTGCTGTCCGTGTTGATCCTGAACGCCGTTCTGGCCCTGCCGGTGACGGCTCAAACGACGACCGATACCGATGGCGATGGTGTCCCGGATGCCTCCGAAGTGCTGCTGGGCACCGATCCGATGGTTGCGGATACGGACGGCGACGGACTGAATGATCTGGCGGACACCGATGCCGCCTTCATGCCCAACCCGATGAAAATGGACGGCGGCCAAGCACCCTTCACC
>JBATMT010000339.1:0-4436 GCA_049289975.1 Paracoccaceae bacterium
GCAGGGGCCAGCCCCTCGGTCAGGATCGTCTCAAGGGCGCGGGCACGTTCGGGGCGGGCGATGTCGCCCGTGGCGCTCAGCGCGCGGCCCCAGCCTGCGTAGGTGGTGGTCTTCCAGATCATTTGCCCCTCTTGAATGTGGCGCGTTCGGCCAGGGGGAAGGCCACGAGGCCAATCGCGACAGCGAACCACAAGGTCGTTACTCGGATGACGGCGGTGGCGGCGACGGCCACGCCAAGCGGTGTTCCATCGAGGCTGAGAAGCGCGACCATTGCGGCTTCGGCGCCGCCAAGGCCGCCAGGTGCGCCGGTCAGGCCACCTGCGAGCGTCGAGAAGATAAAGATGGCGAGTGCGCGCCAGAGGCCGATGTCGACGCCGAACCACGTCAGAAGCAGGTGGAATGCATAGCCTTCGGCGGCCCAGCCCGCCATGCCCAGAAGGAGTGCGGGCAGCAGAACGCCGCCCTTGGCGAAGGCTTCGAGCGACAGTGCGCTGCGGCGAAGGCGAGCGAACAGGCGAGGTGCGCGGCGACCGGCGAGCCGGTAGATAGTGCTGACCACAGTTGCAAGTAGTCGCGGGTGGATGGCGACGAAGGCTGCGGAGAGGGCGAGAAGGGTGATGAACACTGCGCCTTCAATGCCCTTGGCGGCAAGCATCAGAGCCGTTGCGAGCAGGATTGCGAGAGAGGCGAGGTCCGAGGCGCGGTCGCCGAGAACGACGGGAAAGGCCCGGTCGAGTGCCACGCCTGCGTCACGCGCGAGCCAGCGCACCCGCACGAATTCGCCGACGCGACCGGGGGTCACGCTCATGGCGAAGCCGCCGAGATAGTGGCTGGCGTTCAGGGCAGCGGGCGTGGTGAAACCTAGGGAATGGGCAAAGAGGTGCCAGCGGACCGAGCGCAGACCATAGTTGACCAGCGACAGCGCGAGAAGGATTGCAAGTTCGTGCCAGCCCAGCCGACCGAGGGCCGACCGAATGTCATCCCACTGGGCAGACCGCGCCAGTCCGACGAGGCCAACAGCGAGCGCGGCCAATAGACAAGCAACGATGAGACGGTCGCGGTTGCCCTTGCGGGTCGACGACTTTTCAAGGTTCGGAATGGGTGTATCTGCGCTCATCATTGCACAGGCAACTAGAGACAGATTGGGGCACGAATATGGAGTTGTTTCGGTATTTTATATAATGCGATGCGGATTCTGGCAGGTGCAAAAACCGGTCGCCGAGATCAGCCGAAAACGTCCGACCATTCCGGGTGGCGCAGATACATCGACCTCACGAAGGGGCAAAGCGGCGTGACCTTGACGTTGCCAGCGCGCGAGTCGGCGACCAGCCTTTCGACCAGACGCTTGCCCGCGCCGGTGCCGCGCATTTCGTCGGGGACGAACGTATGGTCGGCGATGATGTGGTGCGCATCCAGCACCGACCATGTCAGTTCCGCCTCGACCCCACGGTCGCGCAGGACGTAACGGCCCTTGGTAGGGCCGTCTTCGCGTTCGATGATCGGGTCAGTTGACAATCGTTGCCTCGGTCGCTGCGCGCAGTTCAGCATCACTTACACCTTCGGCAAGTTCAACGATCTTCAGGCCGCCGGGCACGACATCAAGCACCCCTAGGTTCGAGATGATGCGGTTGACCACAGCCTTACCTGTGAGAGGCAGGGTGCAGGCCTTCAGCACCTTCGACTCGCCATGCTTGGAAGTGTGGTCCATCACCACGACGACGCGGCCGACGCCCGCGACGAGGTCCATTGCCCCGCCCATGCCCTTGACGAGCTTTCCGGGGATCATCCAGTTCGCCAGGTCGCCATTTTCGGCCACTTCCATCGCGCCGAGGATGGCCATGGCGATCTTGCCGCCACGGATCATCGCAAAGCTTTGCGCGCTGTCGAAATAGGCGGTCTGCGGCAGTTCGGTGATGGTCTGCTTGCCCGCGTTGATCAGGTCGGCATCTTCCTCGCCCTCAAAGGGAAAGGGACCCATGCCCAGCATGCCATTCTCGGATTGCAGCGTCACCGACACGCCTTCGGGGATGTAGTTCGACACCAGCGTCGGGATGCCGATACCAAGGTTCACATACCAGCCGTCTTGCAGTTCAAGAGCCGCACGAGCGGCCATCTGATTGCGATCCCAAGCCATTATGCGGACTCCTTCTTGCGGACGGTACGCTGTTCGATGCGTTTTTCATGCGGGCCGGCGATGATGCGGTGCACATAGATGCCGGGCACATGGATCTTGTCGGGGTCGAGCGAGCCAAGCGGCACGATTTCCTCGACTTCGGCAACGCAGACCTTGCCGCAGGTGGCGGCGGGGGCGTTGAAGTTGCGTGCAGTCTTGCGGAAAACGAGGTTGCCCGACGGGTCGGCCTTCCATGCCTTGACGATCGACAGGTCAGAGACGATGCCGCGCTCGAGGATGTATTCCTTGCCGTCGAACTCTTTCACTTCCTTGCCTTCGGCGATCACAGTGCCAACACCGGTCTTGGTGTAGAAGCCGGGGATGCCTGCGCCGCCAGCGCGCATCCGTTCGGCCAGCGTGCCTTGCGGGTTGAATTCAAGCTCAAGCTCGCCCGAAAGGTATTGGCGCATGAATTCGGCATTTTCGCCCACATAGGACGAGATCATCTTCTTGACCTGACGCGTCGCCAGCAGGACGCCAAGGCCAAAACCGTCAACGCCCGCGTTGTTAGACGCGATGGTGAGGTTCTGGGTTCCGGCTTCCTTGATGGCTTCGATCAGAAGCTCGGGAATACCGCAGAGGCCGAAGCCGCCAGCGGCGATAAACATGCCGTCGTGCAAAAGTCCGTCGAGGGCGGATTTGGCATCGGGATAGACTTTCTTCATCGGCATCCTCCTTGCGATGTCGGTGGTCCGCTTGTCCCATCCGGTGCGAACGGCGGGGCGGCTCATCGCAGGCGAACGTGACGGATTGCCGCGCGGGCTACCATCCGTAAGAATACGTAGACAGCTACGTAGGGCAGGGGATTCTTGATGGCGGCAGGGCAGGCAACCTATCCGGCGGCGCGTGATTTTGAGCGTCTGGCGTTTCTGAACGCGCCGGATGCGACGCTGATCCTGTCGGACAGGGTGATCTTGCGGGCGAACCTTCGGGTGCTGGACGTATTCGGCTGGTCGCCCGCCGAGTTGGAGGGGCAGTCGATCCGGCTGCTTTATCCCGGCCAGAGTGACTATGAGGTGATAGGCGAGCGGGCGCGAAAGGCCATGCAGGAAGCGCCGGTCTATCATGACGAGCGCTTCATGCGCCGCAAGGATGGGCAGGTCGTGTGGATGCAGGGCAGCGGCGCGGCGCTGGACCGTACCGATCCGCAACGGCTGGCGATCTGGACCTATCGGCCTGCCGACCGCACGACTGGTGAGTTCGGGCCACTGACGGCGGCGGAGAAGCGCATTGCGCGCTATCTGGTCAACGGGTTCACCAGCAAGGAGATCGCGTTGGCTCTGTCCTGCTCGCACCGCACAATCGAGGTGCATCGGGCGAACATGATCCGCAAGATGCAGGTCCGCAACAGCTTCGAACTGGTGCGAAAGCTGTTGATGGCACCGGAGTCGGGTGGCTGAGGGAAACGGCTCTGCCGAGCGTGGGCTGATCCGGCTTATGTGGGCAGGGATGCTTTTGGCAAGTGGGAACGAGGGCGAATATCCGATGGTTCCGAGTGGTTTGGCAGCGTACTGCTTGGGGACCGGTCAGATGCCTTGCCGGTGGCAATGCATCCGGTTCAGTGCCCGCAGGCGCAAGCCGGGAGGCAAGCGACGTGCGGCAGGCTCCGAACCGTTCAATCCGGGCGGAGCCACCTGGCTGGCGCAGAACGCGCCTGTCTTAGTAAAGCGGTCGCGCACGGATTTGGCGCGTGTGAAATCCGGAATTTCGGGGCTGCGCGCCGAAAATGACTGGTTGCTTTAGACAACCAGTCAGGCAGTCTTTTTGGCCTTCGCGCTTGCGGCCTTCGGTTTCGCAGCGGCCTTCGGCTTGGCACTTGCTGTCTTTGCCTTTGCGGCGGGCTTGGCGGCTGGTTTCGCAGCAGCCTTTCGCGCAGGTTTCTTGCCGCCCTTCGCTGCCTTTTCATTGGCCCATTCGACGGCCTGCTCGAAGTTCACGCTTTCGGGGTCGGTACCTTTGGGCAGGGTGGCAAAGACCTTGCCCCATTTGACATAAGGCCCATAACGGCCTGCCATGACCTGCATTGCGCCGCCATCGGGGTGATCGCCAAGTTCCTTGAGCGGAGCGGCGGCGGCTGCCGTACCACGTCCTCCACGGTTGGCCTTTTGCGCCAGTACTTCCATCGCGCGGTTCATGCCGATGGTGAACACTTCCTCGACTTCGGGAATGTTGGCGTAGGTGCTGTTGTGCTTGATGTAGGGGCCATAGCGGCCGATCCCTGCCTCGACCAGCGCGCCGTCCTCGGGGTGTGGGCCGATAGCGC
>JBATMT010000340.1:0-6544 GCA_049289975.1 Paracoccaceae bacterium
CATCTTTTCGGATGGAACGGGCCAGATGGGCGGTGCCAGGCCGGACCAGCGGCTTTCGAACGTCTACAAGATGTATCGGGCCATGCGCCCTGGCCCTGATTCACCTATTAGCCCAAAGGACCAAGTCGCGTTCTACGACCCTGGTCTGGGAACAGGCGAAAGTGGCGGACTCTTCGGTCGTATCAAGCCGATCTGGAAAGCGCGGTCGGCACGGGCATCGATCACAACATCATCGATTGCTATGAACAGATCATCGCGCACTACGAACCCGGCGATCGTGTGCTGTTGTTCGGGTTCTCGCGAGGAGCCTACACAGTAAGAGCACTCGCGAATGTAATGAACCTCTGCGGCGTCCCGACGAAGATGCCCGATGGCTCGCCGGTTCCGCGTTATGGACCCGGTTTACGCAAGATCGCCAAAGACGGGGTGACGTTTGTCTACAACCACGGTGCGGGAAAACCGCGGACACAGAACCCGTACTTTGAGAACCGCGAAGAGCTTGGCCGTCGGTTTCGCAAAAAGTACTCTAGCTTTCCTTTGGATGGTAAGGACAATCAGGGCAACGTCCAGCCGACCTTCATTGGGGTCTTTGATACGGTAGCGTCGTTGCGCACTGCTGTCGTCCGCGCGCTGGTGTGGGGGGGTACCTTCGCAGTCGGTGCTGCATTTGTCGCCAGCCTAACTTTCGGATGGTCATGGCTCTTGTTCATCCCGCTTGGAATACTCCTGTTCGCTCTCGTCTGGCAGCTTGGCTCACTGTTGCTCGACAATTTCAAGTTCTTCTCACAAGACCCGGATCGCAATCTCAAGCTCTGGCACCCAGGCGATTGGGCTCAAATCCTCAAGACGGGGCACTTTGCCGCCTGGAACAAGCGCAATTACGACCAGTGGCTTGATCCCGATGTCCAGCATGCCCGGCATGCCATGGCGATCGACGAAGACCGTGCAGACTTTCCGAGAGTAGGATGGGCGTCCAAGGCAGCAGCGATCGAGACCAAAGACCGCGAGCCGAAATGGCTCAAGCAAGTCTGGTTTCCGGGCTGCCACAGCGACATCGGCGGTAGCTATCCCGAGGCCGAGTCCCGTCTCAGCGACATTGCCCTCGACTGGATGGTAGACGAGCTCAAGGAGTGTGTTCCTTCGATCAGAATCAACGAGAACTTCCTAAATCGCGCCCCGGACCCATGCGGCCTGCAGCACCGCGAAGACGCAATGGTTGAAGTTGGGCCGTTTCGCATAAGCTGGAAGAAAGGCATTCGAGAGGTTGGCGACGATTTTCCTCTCCACCCCTCGGTCCACGAGCGCATGCGAGCGAAGGCTGTAGCCCAGTGCGCCGCCGTCAAACCGTACCGGCCGGCGCAGCTGAAAGCGCGGAATGATTTGAAGCGCTACTACGAAGAGTAGGACGAGACCGAGGTCAAACTGTCGGAGCCACCTAGCAGGCAAGGGCGGCCCAGAGCCGACGGTCGGCCTCGCACCATGCTGGATGGCCGCATTCACTGAAGCAACCGTTCGTGCCTGTCGCCGCGAGTTTTGTGCTGCACCTCTGGGATGCACAAGTCGCAGCTGTCCGGCCCGCAGCTCTTTCTCGCCGCGATCGGGATGCCGCAATATGGGGCTGACCGGTCCCGGCGAGATCGAGGAACGACTAGGGAAGCACATGGCATCGCGACTGATACCAATAATTTGTGGTCAGTGCGCCTGAGCTCGGGTACAAGTTTTGGCATGGAGGTGGTCGATTGGCCCGCGGCGAACTTATGAAAAAACTGCTTGCCAGCTACGGCCGGGACGAAGAGTTCCGCGCCGTTGTGGAGCAGATCATTGCCGACGAGGAGAAGAAGAACAACCGCGTGCTTGCTCGCACCTTGCGCAACACACTTGAAAACATCGGCAGACCAGCAACAGCGGCCACGTCTGGGTTGTCCCGTCTGGTACCCTTTCCGGACGAGGCCAAGGAATTCATTCAGAAGATCGAGCCCCGGTACAGCGCCCAGGACATCGTCCTTACGAACGAGAATCTGCAACTGTTCGTAAGTCTGATTCAGGAGTTCCGGCAGGCGGACCGCCTACGGCGTCACGGGCTTCAGGTGCGATCGAAACTGCTCTTTTGCGGCCCGCCCGGAACGGGCAAGACGCTTTGCGCCGAGATCTTCGCATCCGAGCTTGGCATGCCCCTTTTCCATGTACGCCTCGACAGCCTGATCTCGTCGTACTTGGGCGAGACCGCGAGCAATATCCGCAAAACCTTCGAGTTTGCCCGCCGTCAACCTTGCGTGCTATTTTTCGACGAGTTCGATGCCCTCGCCCGTTCCCGCGACGAGGCCGGCGAGCACAATGAGCTGCGCCGCGTCGTCAACAGTCTCTTGATTTTTATCGACCAGATCGCGCCCAGCGGCTTCCTGATCGCTGCGACCAATCTGGACCAGCATCTGGATAATGCCATCTGGCGCAGGTTCGATGAGGTCATTTGGTTCGAATTGCCCGATACAGGCATGATTACGAAGTACCTGGTTCACGCCTTTAGAAACTCAAGAATCGCATTTGATCCTTCTGCTTTTGCGGCCGAATTGCAGGGCTATTCCTACGCAGATTTGGAGAAGCTATGCGTTCAGACTTTGAAGACTTCGATTCTCGATGGAAGCAAGACCGTGAACGAAGCTCATTTCCGCGGTGCCCTGCGCCAAGCGAAGCGCCGTCGCAGGCGGGAAGCACAGATCGAGGGCGGATGATTGGTGGGGTGATCATTGCCACAACTTGATCACTTGCAGCTCATTCGCCTGCCCGAGACCCTCCCTCGCAGAAAGACCGGCTTCCCTGGGCCAACCCCACCACGCGGCGGTGGATACGGTCGACGGGTCAGGACAGAAGTGGAGGCCGCTGTCGAAGCGCAGCTCCGAAATCGCCCTGCACAGTTTGTTGATCCGTCCTTAGTTCTTCGAGTCAGAATGAATGGGATGCTTCTTGAGGAGGACTGGCAGGCGCTTGGCATGGCTCTACTGTCTAGCGACGATGACAAGAACATTGTCCTGTTCTCTTCTGCCGGCGATCTTGCCGCACTCATTCAACGCCTTGAAGCCTACGACGGCCCGATCCCTGCCGGACAGGCAAGTCGGCGATACGAAGGCTTCGTATCTCGAATCGAAGATGTTGGAACGCTGGTGCCCCGGGATCGCATCGGTATTCGGTTCCGGGAAGCCGGGTTAACGGACGCCACCGATCTGCGGGACGACCAAGTCTATACCGTCGATGTCGAGGTTTGGGATTTCGGGGGACGCGCGGCGCGGCAGCGCAAAGCAAATGAAATAGAGGCCTTCATCAACGCTCAAAATGGCGAAGTACACGACACTTACATTGGTCCCTCAATCACCCTTTTGCGCGCCAGTGCCGCTGGAAACGCGTTGCGTCCTCTGCTCTCGGTTCCCGAGATTGCTTACATCGACCTGCCGCCGCTCCCAGACCTTGAGGCCGTTGATCTCGTCACGATGGAACTGCCTGATGCCCCAGCTATTCTGCCAGCCGATCCAGACGCGCCAGTGATTGGTATTCTTGATAGCGGCCTGAATGAACACCCGTTTCTGGAAGGAAGTATTGCCGGTTTCACTGCCTTTCCCACAGCACTTGGCACGGCAGATGTTTGGGGTCACGGAACACGCGTGGCAGGCGTTGCCGTATTTGGGGACCTTCGCGGACTCGCTCCGGGTCAACTAATCCAACCTAACGCAAGACTTGTCTCCGCCAAAGTTGTTCAGGACGATGGCAGCTTTTACGAGCGGCGGACGTTGCCCAGCCAAATGCGTGAGGCGATTGGGCGACTTCACGCAGATTACGGCTGTCGGATCTTCGTCCTGTCACTCGGAGATAGTAGGGCCCGTAATGAGCTCGGGAGGGTCGGGCCGTGGGCCGCTACGCTCGATGAATTGGTACGCGAACTCGACATTCTGATCTTCGTCTCGGCTGGGAACCGAATGCCCCGCGCCGGGGCTGCGGTCGAGCAGGGACTAACCGAGTACCCCAGCTACTTGCTTGAAGCAGCCAACCGGCTCTTCGAGCCGGCTGGAGCAGCAAACATCGTCACGGTCGGATCCCTCGCCAATGGTTCAGGTTTGGGCACTCGGCATTTGCACGATGCCCACGTGCAATCGATCACCAACGCCATGGAACCCTCGCCTTTTACACGATCTGGGCCGGGTGCCGCCGGAATTAGGAAGCCAGACTTTATCGATGTCGGCGGCACACTAGTATTTGATGCGCCGTCAGCACGGCTTCAGGGCGCGCCGATGTTTGCTGAAGCTGGGGTGATTACGCTCAACCACGAATTCCTTCGCCAACTGCTTACCAGCGGGCACGGGACCTCCTACTCGGCTCCGATGCTAGCCAACAAGGCGGCTCATCTGCTACGCCGCTTTCCTTGGGCGACTTCAAACCTGATCCGTGCACTTTTGGCAGGTGCGGCGACACTCCCAGATCCAGCCGGGCAGGTGCTTGCGGCGCTTAGTGAAGATGACAAGGCTCGAATCTGCGGCAATGGCCAGGTCGACACCCTCCGGGCCGCCTATTCAGACGATCATCGCGTGGTGCTCTATGCGGAAGCGCGATTGGAGATTAACCAGTTCGCGGTCTATCGAGTTCCGATCCCACCAGAGTTTCAGGGAAATGGTCGACGAACTATCAGGGTGTCTCTGGCGTTCAACCCACCTGTCCGACGTACCCGCGCTGAGTACATCGGGACGAAAATGAACTTCCGTCTGCTGCGCGGCTGCGACGTAGAGGATCTGTCTGAGCATTTCCGGGCACGAGGTGCCGACGAGGGGGACCCGCCAGATATTCCAAACCGCTTCAAATGCAATCTCGAACCAACGCCGAACCGGCGGGATGGGAATACCTTACAGACTGCGGCAAAGACCTATCAAAAAGACACAACCGAGTATGGCGACGAGTATTATCTTGTTGTGCGATGCATAGGAGGTTGGGCTGAAGATCAGGAAGTGGCGCAAGATTTCGCGGTAGCTATTGAACTCGAGCACCAGCCGGGGATCCAGCTTTATGCCCGCCTGAGGCAGCGGATCAGGGTTTAATCGTTCCTGCCCACAGCCAAGATAGCACACAGCCGCTCGAGAAAGCGTGCTGCACATGCTATGCGGCCTGGTCGTTACGAAGTTACGCTAACCTTTCGCGCGGTGCCGATCCGATGGCGGAGGACAAAGCCTTCAGCTTGCGTCTGATCGTAGACGTTGAACGAAAGGTGCGCTTTGGGCTGCCAAACACGTCCAAATTCAATGGCGCAAGTTGTCGGCACCGCTGGAAAAACAGACAGTTCGACGTCCGGTCCATGCTGGGCTCTTATCTCGTCGAAGATCTTTCCAACCAAAATTCGATAACCTGCAAGATCCGCTTGATTGCGAAGTTCGTTTGCCCCAATGCGGCTGCTCCGGATTTCCCAGATTGACACATCTTGTCCTGGAAATGCCGCGCGAACACGATCGTCAGTAATCTCAGCGGTTACAGAAAGTTTGAGTGCCACAGTCTTCGATCCAGCCGGCCCAACAACTCGGCCAAAGTTGAGCCCTTCGCCATCGTTTGGCCAGGTCCAGCCGGGGTTTGGCTCGCGGTGGCGCCCGTAAACGGTTGCTTCCGAAAGATCTGACAGCAAACGACCAAGCTCAATGAGAATGGGGATCGGCGCGAATCCAAAGATTGCGAGGTGCTCGAGATCACCCTCTTGGTAGCGGCCACGAATCTCTCGATCAAACCTCGCTCGCAGGTTTCCAATCTCGGTGGGATAGTATGTCGGGTCACTGTCTTTGTGGTCCATTCCCCTGATCTTGATGTCGATCGGAGCGCGGTCCGCTAAGGTGAACATGGGTGTCAATGCGTCGATGCAAGCTTTGAGAGGAACAGCGGTCTCGTTGTCACCGACCGTCGCGCTGATCCGTAGGATGTGCGCCGCAGTTGCGCTCGGGTTAGACATAAGCCGATCCAGGCGGTCTTCATGGCGCCGCTTCATCTCTCGGAGAGCCTCGACTGTGTAGCGCTGAATTTTTTGGGGATCGTCGATCTCCCTGTGATGTGGATCGCACATCAGCATCAAGTTCTCTGGAGCATCTGACAGCTGATGAGACAACACTGGATCACCGCGTTTGCCCCCTGGATCGGAGGCGATGATATGCGCCAAGTAAGATTGGTTCTTGTTAAGGTCGCCGGTGACAAGATCGCCGTCCAACCGTTTTCCACAGCCGGCAAACTGACATCGACCGCCGGCGCGTCCCCAAACCACCATCCGAGCAATCAGTGACGGGCTGCGCCCCCTAGCCATCATGTGCCTCGCACTTAAGCTCCCTCATTTCACGGATGGAGATTGGCCCGGGAGCGTTTGCGCCACGCCACGCTCCGTAGAGGTGCCATATCTCATAGTGATGCAGCCACTCAGAAGCCCACGGGACCGTCGTGTCGGCGATCAACATCGTGTTATTCCATTCTGGACTTGCCCGACTTTTGTGGAGAGCGTTTAGCTCACTTCCTGGGCCTTCCGCTCGAAGGCGATGGG
>JBATMT010000341.1:0-2871 GCA_049289975.1 Paracoccaceae bacterium
GCCGCACCGCCTCTTGCACATGGCGGAAGCGGTCGCCGCCAAGCTTCACCCCGCCGTACCAGCGGGTGACGACAATGACGTGATCGGTCAGACCGGCGCGGGTGAGTTGGGCCAGGATGACGTTGCCAGCACCGCTTTCGCCATCATCGCCCTTCAGCGGCACGGGAATGCCGTCGGCGGTCAGGATCGCCGCCCAGCTGTTGTGGGTGGCGCGGGCGAATTTCTTCTGGCGCTTCAGCTCGGTCAGGAATGCCTGAATAGCGGTCTTGTCGCGGACCGGACCGCCCGAGACGGCATATTTCGAGCCGTGGTCATTGATGCCGGTGTCGAGGATGCGCATGGCGCCCACATAGCGCGGGTCGTGGGCGTGCGGAAGGGCCAGCCTCAGACCAGATCGCGAAGCCCCTCCAGAACCGCGCGGTTGGCGCACCAGTCCGGGGCGACGGTGGCGTTCTGGTGATCTTCCTGAAACTCGCGGCAATCCTCGGGCGTGCCTTGGCATTCGCGGCAACGTGTGACCATCGCGGCGAAATCCGGGCGGGTCAGAAAGCCCTGATACATTGCGACGGAAAGGTCTACACCGTGCCTGCGCGCCATGTCGCGGGTCAGAAGCAGATGCTGGTCAATGGCATTCAGGTCGGGTTTGCGGCGCTTGGCCTCGATTGCAGACATGCTGGTGCCCTCTCCCTCTCACTGGCGGCACGGACAGCATTGCCGGGAAAGGCCCCGGCCACATTGACACGGATCAAGGTGCGGCGCCGATCGCTGCCATCGTCTGGCTGACGATCTGCATGCGTTGGGCGTTCGGCGGGTGGGTGCCAAGGAAGTCGTTTCCGGGGTCTGGCAGGCGGTTGAAAAACTGCGCCCCCCGCATCGGATCAAAGCCCGCCGTCCATGCAAGTATGGTGCCCATCCGGTCGGCCTCAAGCTCGAAATCCTTGGAATAGGCGCGGGCGCTGAGGCTGGCGCCCATCTGCTGGGCCTGCTGGACGGTGGTCGGATCGCCGCCCAGTGCTGCGGTAGCCACGCCGGTCAGGATCGCGCCGGTCATCGCGGTGCGCTCCTGCCGGACCATGTGGGCAAGGATATAGTGGGACGCCTCGTGCCCCATGACAAAGGCGAGTTCGTCTTGATTGCGGGCAAGGCCGATAAGCCGGACGGTAAAGGCGATGACCGGGCGGCCCGACGGGTCTTGCGCCTGAAAGGCGTTGGGCTCTGCGCCTGGGGTCGTATCGACGACGATACGGAAGTCGCAGTTGACGTTGACCCGACGTGCGCGACACTCGCGTTCGGCCAATGGCTCCATCCGGGCAACGACTGCGCCGAAGTTCCTTGCCGCCGACTGAGGGTCAAGCGCGGGATCGGTCGCGCTCATGGGGGCGCTGGCGTCACCGGACGGATAGCTGACCGGCGCGGGGGCCGGGGCCATGACGCAGGCGCCAAGGGCCAGAATCATTGGCGGAACGAAATATTTCATGCGTTTCTTCCTGCTCTTTGCCCCTTGATGTAGGGCTAAATCCGCCGTCATGAAAGTGCCTGTGGCGCAGTCCAAAGCGACGCGCTAAGCTTTGCCCATGTTCACCATCGAGCACGATTTCGACGCGACGGTCATCACCTTGGTTGATGAGGGCTCTTCACATCTTGAGGAGGATGTGACGATTCAGAGTTTCGAGGAATGCGTCACGGTCGAACAATATGATCCCCGCGAAGACAAGGTGATAAAGATCGTGCTGTCGATGTCTCAGGTGCGCGAACTTGCCGCTGCGCTTAACCTTCCGGAAGGTGTGTACCGTATGAAGCCGAAGTCCTGACATGGCGTGGATGATCGTTTCCGAAGACAGCGAGGCGGCTGCGGGCCTGCGGCAGGATCGGGCGCTGATGGACGCGCATTGGGCAGATGAATTGTCGATCAAGGACAAGATCCTTGCGGCGGGCAGTCTCAGGACGGACGACGGCAAGGTGCCGGTTGGCAGCCTGCTGGTTCTGGATGTCGAAACCAAGGAAGAGGCGCTGGCGCTGTTGCAGGGTGATCCGGCGACCAAGGTCGGGCTGCGCGGCAAGATTTCGGTGCGGTACTGGAACCGGGCGATCCTTGACGGTGTCGCCGTAGACTGAGGCGGCGAAAATGGCCCTGCATGTCTGGCCTGGGTTCGTGGCGACCTCGCATGTGCTTCTGATCATACCGGGGCCGACGATCCTTTTGGTGGTGTCCTGTGCACTTGGCGATTTCACCGCCACCGCTGGACTCGCGTCGCAGACCTGACTCAGTCGCTGACGCGAAAGACCTTATCGCGCGAAGTCTGTCCACGCACGAGGACAAGGCGGCTTTTGGCAAGCCCCATCGCCTTGGCCAGCACGGCCTGCACGGCGGCGTTGGCCTTGCCATCCTCGGGCACGACCGTGACATAGACCCTGAGCACGCCGTCCTCCTCCAGGATGCGTTCGCGCGATGCCTTGGGGGTGACGCGGACGGCGATTTCGGTGCCCGGCCGGGCCAGATGTGACAGGTCCATGACGCTTTCCTCTGGCTGCAACCCTATTGCCCGGCTAGGGTCGCCGCCAAGGGGGACCAGCACATGACCACAGCATTCTTTACCGATGAGCGGTGCTTTTGGCATCATGGCGGCAACTACTCGCTGACCTTGCCGGTTGGCGGCTATGTCCAGCCCGGCGGCGGCCTGCCGGAAAGCCCTGAAACGAAGCGTCGTCTGAAGAACCTGATGGAAGTATCTGGTTTGATGCACGAATTGCAGGTGCGTTCGGCGCCGGAAGCGACGCGCGAGGAACTGTTGCGGGTTCATCCCGCCAGCTATCTGGATGCGTTCAAGGCGACGTCGGACGCGGGCGGAGGCGAGCTTGGCCTGCGTACCC
>JBATMT010000342.1:0-1573 GCA_049289975.1 Paracoccaceae bacterium
GTCGAGGTGACGCTACATGAGCCTGTCAGCGTCGATGCCTTTGCCACCCGCAAGGATCTGGCGGCCTATTGCGAGGGCGTGGTGCGCGCCAGCGTCGAGGCCCGGATGGCGGCAGAGCGGTAGATCATGGAAATGAAAGGCCCCGGAGAGTGATCTCCAGGGCTTCGATCCTGGGAAGCGGTCCGTTAGAACCGCAATCCTTTCAGGTACTTGTCAGTCAGCACGGGTGATGCCAGCCGCGTGCAACACGCCAGCAACGGCGCCGCCAGCAAGCGGTGCAATGATGTAGAGCCACATCTGCGCGAGCGCGTCACCGCCAAGGAAGATGGCCGGGGCGAGCGAACGGGCCGGGTTGACCGACGAGCCCGAGACATTGATGCCGGCAAGGTGGATCACAACCAGCGTCAGGCCGATGGCGAGACCGGCAAGTGCTCCTGCGCCGCCGTTCGAGGCGGTTGCGCCAAGGATCACGGTGACGAAGAGGAAGGTCGCGACAGCTTCGAAGATGAAGGCGGCGGTGGTGCCGGTCGCGCCGACGGTCGTTGCGCCAAGGCCACCATCGGGGGTGCCCATGATCTTGATGACGATGATCGCGAGGATCGCGCCGATGACCTGAGCCACGACGTAGCCGATAAAGTCACCGACCGACATGCGGCCAGCAGTCACCATGCCGAGCGAGACGGCGGGGTTCAGGTGGGCGCCCGAGATCGAGCCGATGCCGTAGGCGGCAGCAACAACGCCAAGGCCAAAGGCCATGCCGATGCCGAGCTTGCCGATGTCTGTCCCCATGTAGACGATCGCGCAAGTACCGAAGAAGACAAGGATAAACGTGCCGATAACTTCGGCGATTAGTTTCTTGGACATAAGGTTTCCTTCCCGTATTGCCTGTTCCAGGTCACATTATCTCGGAAGTGCCCGCGCAGTCCTGGCCTGCGTCGCATTGCCTTCCGATGGCGACAAGACTATCTAGGATATTGCGACATTTGCAGGGGAAATCTTCAGTGCGCGACATCAAAATCCCGGATCAGCGGCACCCCGAGAAGGCGCATCGCCCCGATCAGGAGCAGCCGAAGAAGCCGTCATGGATCCGGGTCAAGGCTCCGACCTCGGCCGGATACAAGGAAACCCGCGACATTTTGCGCACCAACAAGCTGGTGACGGTGTGCGAGGAGGCGGGCTGCCCGAACGTCGGCGAGTGCTGGAGCCAGGGTCATGCGACCATGATGATCATGGGTGACATCTGCACGCGCGGCTGTTCGTTCTGCAATATCGCAACCGGAAAACCCAAGGCGCTCGACCAGTTCGAGCCGGGACGTGTGGCGCATGCGGTGCAGACGCTGGGGCTGAACCACGTCGTCATTACCAGCGTCGACCGCGACGATCTGGATGATGGCGGGGCGGAACATTTTGCCCAGACGATCCGCGCCGTGCGACACCGCGCGCCCAATACGACGATCGAGATACTGACACCGGATTTCCTGAAGTGCAGCCCGGAAGCCGTTGAAAAGGTTGTGGAAGCGCGGCCTGACGTGTTCAACCACAACCTGGAGACGGTGCCGGGGCTTTACCCGAC
>JBATMT010000343.1:0-5014 GCA_049289975.1 Paracoccaceae bacterium
CCCGAGGCCGAGGCCGAGGTCCGCGACCGCGTGGAACTGACCACCACGCTCACCGCCGACGAGATCCGCAACAGCTTCGGCGCGCCGCAGACCATCTCGATCTGGGACATGCGCCGCTTCATCGGCGAACTTGACCGCGCCGGATTTTCCTCCCGCGCCTATTCCGTCTGGTTCCAGATGGAAATGGCGCTGCCCTTGCTCCTTGCCGCGATGGTCCTTGTCGGCGCAGGCTTCACCATGCGCCACGCCCGCTTCGGCAACTCCGGCACGCTCGTCCTTCTGGCTCTCGTCTCTGGCATCGCCATCTTCTTTGTCAGGAACTTCGCGCAAGTCCTTGGCGAAAGCGGACAAATTCCCATCGTGCTCGCCGCGTGGAGCCCGCCTGTCGCGGCGGCACTCCTGTCGGTCAGCCTTCTCTTGCATCTGGAGGATGGCTGATGGTCCGCCGCCCCCTCAAGACGGCGCTCGCCGCCGCACTCGTCGCCGCTTTCCTGTCCGCCTCGCCGCTGACCGGCCAGACGACCGATCAGGCAACCCTTGTCGCCGATCAGATCCTCATCAATGCCGACAGCACCATGGTCGCCAACGGTGCCGTCGAGGTGCTTTACAAAGGCACACGCCTGACCGCCTCGAAGATCACCTTCGACCAGACCTCAAGCAAACTGCTGATCGAAGGCCCGATCACCATCGACGATGGCCAAGGCAGCGTGATCCTTGCGTCCGAGGCTGAAATCTCGTCCGACATGCGCGACGGTATCCTGAAAAGCGCCCGCCTCGTCTTGCAAGACCAGATGCAGCTTGCCGCTGCCCAGATGGACCGTGTCGATGGCCGCTACACGCAATTGTCCCGCGTTGTCGCCTCGTCCTGTCAGGTCTGCCCGACCAACCCGCGCCCCTTGTGGGAAATCCGCGCCAGCCGCGTCGTCCACGACCAGACCGAACGTCAGCTCTACTTCGACAACGCCCAGTTCCGCGTGGCTGGCATCCCGGTGTTCTGGATACCCCGCCTGCGCATGCCCGACCCGACCCTCGACCGCGCCACCGGCTTCATGCTGCCGACGCTCCGCTCCAGCTCATCGCTCGGCCTTGGCATCAAGGTTCCGTACTTCATCGCGATAGGCGACAGCCGCGACCTGACGCTGACCCCGTTCGTCACCGACAGCGGCAACAAAAGCCTCGCCTTCCGTTACCGCGAAGCCTTCACCAACGGCACGCTCTCGATTGAGGGCGAACTCAGCAAGGACGATCTGACCACCCGCGACACGCGCGGTTATCTCTTTTCCTACGGCACATTCCTTCTGCCGCGCTCCTACCAACTCGGCTACCAGATCGAGACGGTGACCGACGACGGCTATCTGCTCGACTATGACATCGCCGAAAAGGACCGGCTGGCGACCGGCACCTTCCTGCAACGCACCGGGCGCGACAGCTACTTCGACGCCCGCATCTTCAAGTACAACTCGCTCCGCGTCGGAGACGACAACCAGACCCTGCCCTCGCTCGTCGGCGATGTGTCCTTCATCCGCCGTGTCACCCCCGACGTGATCGGCGGCCAGGGTGTGCTGACCTTCGACCTGCACAGTCTCAACCGCTCCTCCGGTGTGCCCTTCGACGCCAACGGCGACGGCGTCACCGATGGCCGCGACATGACCCGCGCCACGCTCGGCCTTAGCTGGCGGCGGCAAGAGCTTTTGACCAACGGCATGGTGTTCGGCTTTGGCGCGGGCCTCACCGCCGACGCCATCTCGATCCGTCAGGACAACGCCTACCCGTCTGTCATCACCCGCACGACGCCGATGGTCTTCGCCGACCTGCGCTGGCCTTGGGTCAAGTCAGCCACCGGTGGCCATTCCGCACAGGTGATCGAGCCGGTCGTGCAACTGATCTGGAGCAAGGAAAACACCGAACCCGTGCCGAACGAAGACAGCACCCTCGTCGAATTCGACGAAGGCAACCTCTTCAGCTTCTCGCGCTTCCCCGGTGCCGATGTCTATGAAAGCGGCCTGCGCGCCAACGTCGGTCTAAGCTGGAGCCGCTATGACCCCGCGGGCTGGAACTTCACCGTCGCAGGCGGCCGCATCTTCCGCTCCGAAGACCTCGGCCAGTTCTCGACCGGCACCCGTCTCTCGGGCACCCGCTCAGATTGGCTTCTGGCCATGCGCCTGCAAAGCAACCAGGGCCTCGCCGTCGCCAACCGCGCACTGTTCGACGATGATTTCAGCTTCTCGAAGGACGAACTGCGCCTCGACTGGGACAATGGCATCGCCAGCATCGGCGCCAACTATGTCTGGCTCGTCGCCGACCCGCTCGGCGGCCGCCCGACCTCGACCTCGGAACTTGCCTTCGACGCAGGCTGGCAATTCACCTCCGGCTGGCGCGCCGTCGCCGCAGGCCGTTACGACTTCGAGGCCGACAGCGCCGCCAAGGCCGGCATCGGTTTCGAATATCGCAACGAATGCGCCGCCGTTGATCTTTCCCTCTCGCGTCGGTTCACGTCCTCGACTACTGTGACGCCGACAACGGAACTGAGTGTCGCAGTCAGGCTGAACGGTTTCGGAACCGGGTCTGACGGGCGCATGTATCGCAAGAGTTGCGGGGGTTGACCGGAATGGCGCCCTGTAGCAAACGACAAAAGACAAGAGCAGACGGACTTATGAGTATGCGCCTGACATCCCACCTTCTGGCCCTGGCCCTCAGCATCGGTGCTGCCTTCATGGCACCCCTGCCCGTCATGGCGCAAAGCAACGCCTTCAGCCCGATCATCAAGGTCAATGACGCCTCGGTCACCGGCTACGAGCTGGAACAGCGCATCCGCTTCCTTGAACTCCTGCGCTTCCCCGGCGACATCCCGGCCGAGGCCGAGAAGGGCCTGATCGAAGATCGCCTGCGCCTTGAGGCCGCCAAGCAAGGCGGCGTAAAGATCGGCAAGGCCCAGCTTGAAGCGGGCATGTCCGAATTTGCAGGCCGCGCAAATCTCACCACCGAACAGTTCCTCGGCGCCATCGCTCAGGGCGGTGTCGATCCGCAGACCTTCCGCGATTTCGTCGAGGCAGGTCTTGCCTGGCGCGAAGTGGCGCGTGGCAAGTTCGGCCAGAACGTCACCATTTCCGACGCCGAGATCGACCGCGCCCTTTCCGCTGACAATAACCGCGGAGCCGGTCCGCGCGTCCTGATTTCCGAAATCCTTCTACGCGCCCGCGCTGGCGAGGTTGGCCGCGCACGCCTTCTTGCCCAGAAGATCAAGGACCAGGTTTCCTCTGAAAGCTCCTTCGCCGAAGCCGCCAAGCTCTATTCCACCGCGCTGTCGCGCACCAACGGCGGCAAGGTCGACTGGATTCCCGTCACCAACCTGCCACCGCAGGTCCGTGCCGCCATCAGCCAGCTTGGTCAGGGTCAGGTTTCCGACCCGGTTCCGCTGCCCGGCGCCGTCGGACTGTTCATGATCCGCAACATGCAAGAAGGCGCAGACAAGGTCCAACCGGGCGCGGTGGTCTTCGACTATGCCCAGCTTCTGATCCCGAACGGCCCCGACGCCGCTGCGGAGGCCCAGCGCATCCGTGGCGAGGTTGACACCTGCGACGATCTCTACCGTGTCGCCAATGGCCTTCCCGCCGACCAGTTGATCCGCAGTCAGGGCAAGCGCGGCCAGATCCCCGCCGACATCCTGCGCGAACTCGACGTCCTCGATGCCAATGACGTGTCGACCAACCTGCGCCGCGGCAATGCTGTCGTGGTGCTGATGCTGTGCTCGCGCAATGCCACGCTGGCCGACGGCTATGTGAAGCCCGAAATGCCGACGGCTCCGGGCGCACTCGTCCCCGCGCCGAACGCCATCCCCGGTGCAGGCCCGACCCCGCCGATCCTCGATGGCGTCGGTCTGGGCTACGGCCCGTCGCGCGATGCAATCCGCGAGGAACTGATCAGCCGCAAGGTTGCCCAGCTTGCTGATGGCTACATGGCTGAACTCAAGGCCAACGCGATCATCACCCGCCCATGACCGGCCAGACAGCGCCCGTTGCGCTGACCTGCGGCGAACCGGCGGGCGTCGGCCCGGAAATCGCCGTCAAGGCACGCGCCGCCCTTGGCGCGTCCCTGCCCTTCTTCTGGATCGGTGACCCCCGCCACCTGCCTGCGGGCACCGACAGCACACTTATCGACCACCCGTCGCAGGCCCATGCCGTAGCGCCCGGCAGCTTGCCGGTCCTGTCCCAGCCGTTCCCAGCCCTTGCTCGGCCCGGCACCGCCACTCCCGCCAACGCTGCCGCCACCATTGCCGTTATCGAACGCGCCGTGGGCCTCGTGCAAGCGGGCGAGGCGTCCGCGCTGTGTACCGCGCCCATCCACAAGAAGGCGCTGAAGGACGGCGCCGGCTTTGCCTTCCCCGGCCATACCGAATTTCTCGCCCATCTCGCCCGCACACCGCGCGTGGTGATGATGCTTGCCGCGCCGGACCTGCGCACTGTGCCCGTCACCATCCACGAGTCGCTTGCCCGCGTGCCAAGCCTCCTGACCGCCGAGCTATTGACCGAAACCCTGCGCATCACCCGCACCGGCCTGATCCGCGACTTCGGCCTCAGCAACCCGCGCATTGCCGTCGCGGGCCTGAACCCCCATGCGGGCGAAGGCGGCGCCATGGGCCTCGAAGAGATCAACCTGATCATCCCGGCACTTGATCGCCTCCGCGCCGAGGGCTACGACCTCGCCGGACCACTCCCCGCCGATACGATGTTTCATCCCGCTGCCCGCGCCCGTTACGACGTTGCGGTCTGCATGTACCACGATCAGGCGCTGATCCCGCTCAAGACCATCGACTTCGCCGGAGGCGTCAACGTCACCCTCGGCCTGCCCTTCATCCGCACCTCGCCCGACCACGGCACCGCCTTCGACATCGCAGGCCAAGGGCTCGCGGACTCCACCAGCCTCATCGCCGCCCTGCGCATGGCCCGCGACATGGCCGCCGCCCGCTCCAAGCGCCCATGACCGCTCCGGCCATCGCCCACCACCTCTCCCCTGT
>JBATMT010000344.1:0-2738 GCA_049289975.1 Paracoccaceae bacterium
CCTCTCTGCCCTCCATACCCCGGCATTACTCCTCGACGAGGCGAAGATGCTGCGCAATATCCGGCGACTGGAGGACCACGCGAAATCTCTTGGCGTCACACTGCGTCCACATCTGAAGACCGCGAAATCGATCGAAGTCGGGCGTCGTCTGTCAAATGGTGCGCAGATGCCTGTTACAGTTTCGACCCTCGCCGAAGCAGAGGTGTTTCATGAAGCCGGATATACCGACATCCTTTACGCAGTCGGAATCGCTCCCTCCAAGATGGACAGGATTAAGGCTCTGCAGGCAAGTGGTTGCGACCTTGTTGTCATTCTCGACAGCGTCGAGCAGGCATATGCCGTAGCCGCAGCAGGCATTCCCGCGCTGGTCGAGATAGATAGCGATGGTCATCGCGGTGGGCTGTTGCACGAAGACCCTCAGCTCGTGGAAATCGGCAAGATATTGCATGCAGGCGGGGCGATGCGCGGGGTGCTGACGCATGCCGGTGAAAGCTACAATGTCACAGGACGTGACGCGCACGCAGCTTTCGCTGAACGTGAGCGTGCGGCTTGCGTCGCGGCTGCAGAGGTCTTGCGCGCTGCGGGCCTGCCGTGCCCTGTCGTCAGCGTCGGATCAACTCCAACAGCCCACGCAGCCCGCGACCTTGCCGGGGTCACGGAGTTGCGCGCCGGGGTCTACATGTTTTTTGATCTGGTTATGGCCGGCATCGGCGTCTGTGAGGTCGACGATATTGCGCTTTCAGTGATGACCACGGTGATCGGACATCAGGCCACCAAGGGCTGGATCCTCGTTGACGCAGGCTGGATGGCACTGTCCCGTGATCGGGGGACATCGGTGCAAGCCGTTGATCAAGGCTATGGCATCGTATGCGATGCCTCCGGAACGCCCATCCAGGATTTGATCGTCAGAAGCGCCAATCAGGAACACGGGATTGTGGCACTGCGCTCGGGTACGACAGGGCAGCTGCCGGATTTGCCCGTCGGTACGTTGCTGCGGGTCCTGCCCAACCACGCCTGCGCCACTGCGGCGCAGCACGGTCACTATGACGTAGTGGCTGCAAGTGGAGGGTCGCTGCAGCGCTGGTCTCGTTTTGGTGGTTGGTGAAGCTGGGCGGATCGTTGTATCAGAAATCGGAGCTGTCAGAAGAAGCGCACCTAAGGCGGATAGGACTGCGACTTAGCCTCGGGAGTTCCCAACAGATCTCGCTTCGGGCAGGGCAATATCGGCAAGGGTGGATCGGTCGAGGTCCGTCAAAAACGCGGCCTGGGCCGATCGTAGTCGCGTTTTCAAATGGCAGCGCGCGTCTATGGAGCAGGAGCCTCCATCTGCGCCGAAACATTCCACCAGAGGCTGCCCTTCCTCAAGCAGTCGGATGATCTGACCCAGCCGGATCTCAGCCGCAGGGCAGGCTAGTACGGCACCACCACCACCGCCGCGCCGGGTCTCGATCAGTCCCGCCCGCGCCAGATGCTGTATGATCTTAGCCAGATGGTTGCGTGACAGGCCCAGTTCATCTGCCAGATCGGCGCTGGAAAAGGCGCGCGATGGATCGCCTGCCATCCGCATAAGCATCCGCAGCCCGAAGTCGGTGAAAGAGGTCAGGCGCATGTTGGATCAGATCCCTGAATAAGTATTTACAATACCTATTAGCAGGTCTAAGCCAAAGCGCAAGACGGAGACTCAGATGAATATCTCGACTGCCACCCCCACAACGCGGCCCGAGATGACCGCCACCTTGATGGCAGAAACGGGGCTCAGCCCTGATCTTCTGCGCGAGCTGGTGCATCGGTTTTACGACCGCGTCCGCGCCGACGCTGTTCTAGGGCCGATCTTTGCGGCGCGGATCACGGACTGGGCCCCTCATCTGGACCGGATGGTAACCTTCTGGTCTTCGGTCGCGTTGATGACCGGGCAGTATCACGGCCGGCCGGTACCCGCACACACACCATTGCCGATCAACGCGGCACATTTCGACCGGTGGATTGCTCTGTTCCGCGCGACAGCAACGGACACTTGCACCCCGGAGGGTGCCGCGCACCTGATCGAACGCGCCGAACGGATTGCCCATTCCCTGCACATCGCCGTTCAGGCAGCGCAAGGCGACTCCGGCGCCCCACCCAAGCTGTTCACATGACAGGAGACCCCTCATGACCGAAGACCCAGCCCCGTCCGATCCCACCGCCCTGACTCGGCATATCGAGACCCGCTATCACGCCCGCCACCGGGAACAGTTGCTGCAACTCGCAGCGATGGCCGAGCGTGTTGAAGATGTGCACTTCGGTGATGAAGCTGTGCCCGAAGGTCTGTCTGCTCTGCTGCGCCAGATGATCGGCGAGATGGAAGTGCACATGAAGAAAGAGGAACTGATCCTGTTTCCCGCCATCCGCAAAGGCGGCATGCCCGGCATCGAAATCCCGATCGCAGTCATGCGTGCCGATCATGCCGGGCATGAACGTGAGGTTGCCGAAATACGCCGTCTGACGGCAGATCTTTCGCTGCCCGATGGAGCCTGCGGTACATGGACCGGGCTTTATCGTGGTCTGGAAGAGTTTACCCGCGACCTGACTGAACACATGCGGCTGGAAAACGATGTGCTGTTTCCACAATTCGAAATGGACCGGCGCGCCAATGTCTGAACCGGGCCAGTTCGCTTCGCCCCCATGCCTCGCCAGCGAAATTGCCATGGATACCTTTGATCCGCTAGCGGTAGACCCTGAACAGGCGCGCGATGTGGCCC
>JBATMT010000345.1:0-2131 GCA_049289975.1 Paracoccaceae bacterium
TCTTGCCATCCATCTGGAAACCACCCTCCACCACTTCGACCCGGTAGGTGCGGCCGTTCCATTCCCGCATCAGGCACACACCCGGCCGCAGGGCTGCGGCAGATCCCGCGACTGCGACCTTGCCAGAGGCAACAGACTGCAATGCCTTCAGGGTCCGGGCAGCAACATCCCCCTCGCTTCTGACCTGCACAGCGTAGCCCAGCGCGCGCTGCAGAAACCCTGCCGAGGCATTGCGGGGTGCGTCAGACCCGAAGCAGCGCCGCCACAGGGCCAGAAGGGCGGACCGATCGCGTTGGAGGACCTCATCGACCGATGGCCAGGATGGCTGAACCTCTTTGCGTTGGCGGCGCGTCATGGCCCGCCCCTGCAATCGATGAGCACAGACACAGTAAGACTACCTTTCGCGCAACCTCCTCGACGGCTGATGCCGGCCGCCGTTCCGCCCGCGGAACAAGCAAACCGTCATGCCGTCCCGACCGACTGACGCTTGCAGCGCGCGGGAAGTCCAGTCGAATGAACGAAGGTGTGAGGGGTGTTTGAATGTGGAGATATCGCGTGCTGACGCATGCGCGAAAGTCAGCATCGGGCGGAATGCGGACGGTCGCTATGAAGGGACAAAGGGCTACCACCATTATGGTCGGCAAGCAATTCGCCCCGCTCGTCAGGCGGCAAAGTTGCAACGTGACGGCGAAGCGAGTAGCCGTCGTCTATGGCCTTCCATCTGACACAGTCCCTGACCGATCTTGTCCTGCCTTCGCTTCAGGCGATGGGGATCTGGGCCTATTGGGCCATCGGCGCTGCGGCGCTGTTCGAGGCGTTCTTCTTGACTGGCGTGGTGCTTCCGGGGTCGATCCTCGTCGCTCTTGGCGGGGTTCTGGTGCATCGCGGCATGCTGGATTTCGTCGATCTCATCTGGTTCGTGGCCATCGGGTCATGGATCGGTAGCTATGGCAGCTTCTGGTTGGGACAGCGGATGGCCGCAGGCAGGGGCGCGAAACCGCATTTCGATCCCTCGGGATCGCCGACCTTTGCGAAGGCGCTGTCCCTGTTCCAGCGTTATGGCGCAGTCGCTGTGCTGCTGGGCCGCTTCAGCGGGCCTGTCGCGGGTCTGGTCCCGTTTGCCGCCGGTATGTCGGGCATGCCGCGTCGCCGGTTCCTTCTTCTCAGCGCAGTTGGCGCGGTGCCTTATGCCGTCGTCCATGTCGCAATCGGCTATGGCGCGAGCGAGGTTTTTGCCCGCCTTAGCCCTGCCTTCGCCCGCGAGGCAGTGGCGCTTGCGGCGGTTCTGCTGGTTCTGGCGCTGCTCTGGTATGTGCTTGCCAGGATCATCGGCCTTCTGCCCACGATGCTCGTGATCCTGATGGCCGCCCTGCGCGGTATGATGGCCGAACCGTCCGTCGCACGCCAGATTGCCGCCCATCCCCGCCTTGGATCGGCGGTTTCGGCGCGCCTGTCCGACACCTCTTTTGGCGGCCTGCCCCTGACGCTGACCGTCGTAGGGCTGGCACTTGTGGCCGCGCTTTGGGCCGGTTCGACCATCGACTACCTTTCCGGCGATCCGATCATCCGTGCCGACCGTAACATCGTGAGCCTGCTGCATTCGTTGCAAACACCCTTCGGCCTTGCGCTTGCAGCACGGGTGACGGCCCTCGGAGGCTGGATGGTGGCGCTCGGCGTCACTGCTGCTTCAGGATTAGCTCTCTGGTTTCTCGGGCACCGCGCGATGGCTTTCGGTCTTGCCGCCGCCACCTTCGGACAGACCGCGACCGTCAGCCTGTTGAAGCCGCTCTTCGGGCGCATCAGACCTTCGGTCGCCCATTTCACCGAGACGAGCGCCAGCTTTCCCAGCGGCCATGCCGCGATTTCCATCGCTCTGTTCGGTTTTCTGGCCTATGCCGCCAGTCGCGCGCGGCTTCTGACGCCACGCAGCGCCGTGCCGCTTGCAGGCTTCCTGATCTTTTCAGTCGGGTTCAGCCGGATGTATCTGGGTGAACATTACCTCAGCGATGCGATAAACGGGGCGTTGTTGCGTAACTCACGCGTGCCGCATGACAGCCCCTTCCCCAGTTATTGTCAGCCCACGCGGATGATCTCGGCGGTGCCGAGTGCGTTGAAGCGGTTTATGAGGGCG
>JBATMT010000346.1:0-5561 GCA_049289975.1 Paracoccaceae bacterium
GTTTGCCGCAGGGCTGAGCGCCGCCCTCTCGATTGGTGATCTGGGAGTGATCACCCTGTTCGCCGACCCTGAGAGGGCCACCTTGCCGATGGAGATCTATGGCCTGATGGGAGCCTACAAGATGGACATTGCCGCCGGCGCAGCGCTGGTCCTTGTTATACTCAGTTTCGGTCTTTTCTGGATGCTGGACCGCAGGGGGCATCGCGATGCTGACACTTGACCATCTCGAGATCCGTCAGGGCGATTTTCGCCTGACGGCAGACCTTCAGGTGACCGCTGGAACAATCGGCGCAATCATCGGACCGTCCGGGGCCGGTAAATCGACGCTGCTATCGGCAGTAGCGGGTTTTCTTCTGCCAACGAAGGGCAGAATTCTTTGGGATGGCGTGGATCTCTCACGTCTGCCGCCGGGCAAAAGGCCGATCTCGATGTTGTTTCAGGATCAGAACCTGTTTCCCCATCTGACGGTTGCGCAAAACCTTGGCCTCGGACTGCGCCCCGATCTGCGGCTTAGTCCTGGCGACCGCTGGAAGATTGCCGAGGCTCTGCGCCGGGTCGGACTGGAAGGCACACTAGAGCGCAAGCCGGGGTCACTGTCGGGCGGGCAACAAAGCCGCGTGGCGCTGGCGCGTTCGCTCTTGCGAGAAAGGCCGCTGCTGCTGCTGGACGAACCATTTGCCGCGCTAGGCCCGGCGCTGAAGGTCGAGATGTTGGACATGGTCCGCGAACTAGCGACCGAGACTGGCACGACTGTTCTGATGGTCAGCCACGACCCTGCGGACGCCCGGCGCATTGCCAGCCAGACGATCCTTGTTGCCCACGGTCGCGCCGAACAGCCTGCACCCACGGCTGCTTTGCTCGACAATCCGCCGCCGTCATTGGCGGACTACCTCGGCAAATGAAAACGCGCCCCGGAGGGCGCGTTTCAAAATCGTTCGAGTCACACCGGATCAGGCGTGTTTCTTACCCTTGTAAGGCGCCCACAGGCGTTTGTTCGTCAGGTACAGAAGCACCGTGAACAGGCCAAGGATCAACACGGCAACAAAGCCAGCCTTCTTGCGGGCCATCATGTGCGGCTCTGCCGTCCACATCAGGAAGGTCGCAACGTCTTGTGCCATCTGGTCGGTCGTGGCTTGGGTGCCATCGGCATAGGTCACCTGATCATCGGACAAGGGCGGCGGCATCTTGATCCAGCCAGTGGAGAACGCTGTGTTCTCATAGAAGGTGGAACCGGCTTCGTCTTTCGTCTCGCCGGTGTAACCGGTCAGGATCGAAACGATATGCTCCGGTCCGCCGATACCGTTCAACAGTTGGCTGATGCCGGTCCCGTAAGGACCGTGGTAGCCCGCACGTGCCTTGGCCATCAGGCTAAGGTCCGGTGCGCCAGCACCCGTGTTTGCCGGGAAGTTGTCTGCCGGAATGGCTTCGCGATCTTCGCCCGTGTCCTTGTCGGTCACGGTGAACTGCTTGGCATAGGCACGCACCTGATCTTCCGGCAGGCGCGGGCCACCTTCGTCTTGCAGCGACCGGATCGGCACAAACTTCAGGCCGTGGCAGGCCGAGCAAACCTCGGTGAACACCTGAAGGCCGCGTTGCAGTTGGTGCTCGTCGAACTTGCCGAAAGGCCCCTCGAACGAGAAGGCCACATCCCGCGTTTCCGGCTCGAACGTGCCGGTGTTGGCCAGAGCCGCACCCGCCGTCAGCGTCAGCGCGGAAATGGCAGTGATTGCGATTTTTCTCAGCATCTCAATCGTTCCTTTCCGTCACTCGGCTGCGTGGGTATTGGCGCCGTAGTGCGCATTGAAGTCGTCTTCGATCGTTGCCGGCTGCGGCAGCGGCTTTTCGATCACGCCAAGCAGCGGCAGGATCACCAGGAAGTAGCCGAACCAGTAAGCCGAGGCGATCAGCGAAATCCACGACGACAGCTCGGTCGGCGTTTGCGCCCCCACCCACATCAGCACGACGAAGTCGATGACCAGCAGGCGATACCACCATTTGAACATCGGGCGGTACTGACCGGAGCGGACCGACGAGGTGTCGAGCCACGGCACCAGAGCCATCACAGCGATTGCACCGAACATCGCCAGAACACCGAAGAACTTTGCATCGACGATGCCGAAGGTGATGAACTGGACGATCTGCACGATCCACACGTCCGAGGTGAAAGCACGCAGGATCGCGTAGAATGGCAGGAAGTACCATTCGGGCACGATGTGTGCAGGCGTCGCCAGCGGGTTGGCCTCGGTGTAGTTGTCCGGGTGGCCAAGGTAGTTCGGCATGAAGCCAACAACCGCAAAGAAGATCGTCAGGATCAACGCCAGAGCGAACAAATCCTTGATCACGAAGTAAGGCCAGAAGGGCAGCGTGTCTTTCTCTGCCTCGGCCTTCGAGCCACGGCGAACTTCAACGCCAGTCGGGTTGTTGTTTCCGGTCGTATGGAACGCCCATACGTGCACCGCAACCAGAGCTGCAATCACGAACGGCAGCAGGTAGTGGAGCGAAAAGAAGCGGTTCAGCGTGGCGTTATCGACAGCCGGGCCACCGAGCAGCCAGGTCTGGATCGACGGGCCGATGCCGGGGATCGCCCCGAACAGGCCGGTGATAACCGTAGCTCCCCAGAACGACATCTGGCCCCACGGCAGAACGTAGCCCATGAACGCCGTCGCCATCATGGCCAAGTAGATCAGCATCCCGATGATCCAGGTAACTTCGCGCGGCGACTTGTAGCTGCCGTAGAAGAGACCGCGGAACATGTGGATATAGACCGCGAAGAAGAACAGCGAAGCGCCGTTTGCGTGCAGGTAGCGCATCATGTGGCCCGCATTCACATCACGCATGATGTGCTCGACGGACTTGAACGCCATATCGACATGCGGCGTATAGTGCATGACCAGCACGACACCGGTCGCGATTTGCAGAACCAGGCAGAACGCGAGCACGATGCCCCAGATCCACCACCAGTTCAGGTTTTTCGGCGTCGGGATCATCAGCGTGTCATAGACAAGGCTGACAATCGGCAGGCGGCTGTGCAGCCACTTTTCGAAGCCTGACTTCGGTTCGTAATGATCGTGTGGAATACCAGCCATCGGTCAGTCCCCTCAGCCCAGCTTGATCGTGGTTTCGTTGTCGAACGCAGCTACCGGAACCGGCAGGTTGCGGGGCGCAGGGCCTTTGCGGATACGGCCAGCCGTATCGTAGTGCGAGCCATGGCACGGGCAGAACCAGCCGCCGAAGTCTCCGGCGCCATCGCCCAGCGGCACACAGCCAAGGTGGGTGCAGACACCCATCATCACCAGCCATTCGCCTTTTTCGTCGAGCGTACGGTTTTCGTCAGTCGCCTGAGTCTCGGCCGGCTTGTTGGCGTTCTCCGCATTCACATCAACCAGATCGGTCAACTGGACCTTGCGGCCCGCGTCGATCTCTTCTTGGGTGCGGCGGCGAATGAACACCGGCTTACCGAGCCATTTGACGGTCAGTTGCGTACCGACTTCAACGCCACTCACATCGACCATGATCGAGCTGAGCGCCTTGACGTCCGCCGAAGGGTTCATCTGGTTTACAAGTGACCAGACCGCCGCGCCCGTGGCGACGACACCAGTTCCGGCGGTTGCGTAATAGAGGAAATCCCTCCGGGTACCTGCGTGGTCTTCTGCGTGAGACACGGGCTCTTCTCCCTTCCTCGGCCAAGACGGCCTTACGACAAATTGGCCGCAGTTTCCCGCAGCCTTCGGGCGGTTATTAGCGACCAAAATCAGGGCCGTCCAGCGGACAATCGGGCGCAGGCAGGGTTAACCGTCACAGCGAACCGGATATTGTGGCACAGCGGTGTCACCACCTTAAAATGTCAGGAAACAGCCCATAGCCGAGACGCAGCGCGAACAGCGTAAAGAATGCCGCAACGGCAAGATTGATCCAGGGGGCCGCGCGCTCGTAGATCCGGGCTGCATGGCGGGTGGAAAACGCCGTTGCATAGGCCAAATGAACGGTCAAACCGATCAGAATCGCGACAAAGCCCAGTAACGCTAAGTCGCCCGCCCCGGCCCGGGCAGTCGGAAAAAGTGACAGAATCGCCACCCAAGTCGTCAGCGCCTTTGGATTGAGGGCGTTGATGGTCAGCGATTGAACAAACGCCCGTCGCATGCTCATTCCGCCACGGCCACTCAACGCAACCTGTGTGCCTCCCCTCAGCTGCTTCAGTCCGTTTTGCAGGTATTTCACTGCAAAGCTGAGCAAGAGTGCTATCGCCACCCCTGTTATCACCAGCCGGGCTGTCGGCCATATCCGGAACAGCGCCGCTATACCAAGCGTCATGCCAAGGCACCAAAGCCCAAGTCCAAGTCCGACGCCAAGGGCGGCACCGACTCCCGCCCGTCTGCCAGAACCGATGGCAGTCGCCATCGTATTCAGCACATTTGGTCCCGGCGACGTAATGTTGAGCGCAAGAAGCCCCCAGACCGGCAGAAATGCGGTCAACGGCAGCGTCATGCCGCGGGTTCGGTCTGCTTCATGCTCCCGCGCGCGGAAAAGGCCGCGTACCAACCTGCCAGACCGGGTCTTCCGGCGCGCCAGTTTCGATCCCCGTGCCGGAAATCGAGGTAAGACAAGGCACAGGCCACGGCGATTTGCCCCATGTCGATCGGGCCATTCAGATGATCCGCCCAGCGCGCTTCCAGCGAATCCAGCGCCCGCGCAACCTTCGTCCATTGGGCTTCAACCCAGTCACCAAACCGCTTTTCTTCAGGCCTTATCCGGACTTCGTAGACCATCAGGATCGCGGCATCGAGCATCCCGTCCGCCGTAGCCTCAAGCGTGAGTGTCTGCCACAATTCTGGTCCTGCCGGATAAAGCATGCCGCCCGCCCGATCGTCTAGAAAGCGGGTGATAACCCGGCTGTCATATATCGCCGTACCATCGTCGAGGACAAGCGCGGGGATCTTGCCTAGCGGGTTCTGATCAACAGGCATGTTTCCGGGCGCGGTGGGAGTACCCGCAACTGCGATGACAGTCACATCATTGACTCGGCCGGTTTCGATCAGATGTACCATTACCTTGCGGCCGAAAGGCGTTGTTGGAGAGTGATAGAGCTTCATGACCTGTCCCCGTTCCTGACGGGGAGACTTTGCCGTGTCAGCTCAGGACCTTCCAGTGCTGATTGCGCGCCGGCACGCAAGTCGACGGGTCAGCTGTCCATTTTACGGGCGGTCTTGCGTGGGTGACCATTCGGATGGCGCGAATCAGGTTGAAATCAAGTGAACGATTTTCACCAAGCCATTGTAATATAACAATTTGGTATTCCGTTCGTGGTCGCACGGACCGATCACACCAGCAGGTGACCGTCGTTTGCGGCGTGAATGGCAGCCGTGACGATCTGGCCTTCCGGCTGATCTGCGCTGAAGGACACCTCTGCGAATTGCTCTGTCCGGCCCATGCGGGGGCCCTCGGTGAGTATCCGATGGGTCTGCCCGATCTGCGCAGCAAGGTGCCGATGAAGCTGAGTTTCGCCAAGCTGCCGCAGTCGCGCCGCGCGCTCGCGGATCAGCGGCCCCTTGACCTGCGGCATC
>JBATMT010000347.1:0-6201 GCA_049289975.1 Paracoccaceae bacterium
CCAACACTTGCCAGAAGCTCGGCGCGCTCCGCCGCGCGTTTCTCGGCAAGCGCCTTGGTGGCAGGCCCCATCGTTGTGGTCGTCGATACAGGCTCTGCCGGTGCCGCTGCGGCAGGTGCGACGGCGGCAGCAGCAGCGGCAGCCGCAGGTTTTGCCGTCGGCATCGTCGGGTTCCACTTCTCGAACTTCGACGCTGCATTTTCCAGCGCCTCAATCCCGAGGCTCTTCTTCGACGTCATGTCGCGCACGTCTTTCAACGTATCGCTCACGCCGGTCGACTTGGCCGCATCGTCCATCGCGCGCTGGAATTCACGCGCCATGGACCGTGCCTTGGCCGTGAACCGCCCCAGCGTCTTGAACATGATGGGCAAGTCCTTGGGCCCCACCACGATCAACGCAACAACGCCGATCAGCAGCAGCTCGCTCCAGCCGATATCAAGCATTCCGGTGGGCTCCCCTGCCCTGAGTTGTCACGCTCAGACCTTGTCTTTCTCGCTCGGCGTCACGTCGCGCGCCGCGTCCGCAGCCTCACGTTCAAGCTCGGCCGTACCGTCGCTCACGCCTTTCTTGAAGGACGAGATGCCCTTGCCGACTTCGCCCATCAGCGAAGACACTTTACCCTTACCGAAGAGCACAAGCACAACGATCGCAACGACCAGAATGTGCATGAAACTGAATGAGCCCATCGCCGTCTCCTTTTCTTTCGCGTCGGCCCTCCCCAGGGCCGGATGTACCAATCGGGTTTAATGCGCCTCTTCCGTCTCTCATAGGGCGCAAAGCGACCAACTCGTCGTCACCTCGGATTTTCTGACCTGATCTTGGCGTTCAACTGACGCCTTTTTGTCAGTTGCACTCTGTCATAGCGGTTCTTTCGCAAAACCGAAAGGACCAGAAATGACAGATTCCCTCCCGACGCCATCGCGGCAGAAACCGCCACGTTCCGCGCTGCCGCCCGGCCAATGACCTGCCACACCAGTGATACGCGCCACCAGACCCGAACCCGCCTTGACGGGGACAGCATGGCAGAGGACTGTCGCCCCATGCGCTCAGACCGGCTATTCGAACTCATCCAGATCCTGCGCGATGGCAAACTTCACCGCGCCAGCGATCTCGCGGCGCAGGTCGAGGTTTCGACCCGCACCATCTGGCGCGACATGGCCACCCTGCAAGCTTCCGGCCTGCCGGTCGAGGGTGAGCGCGGCGTGGGCTATATGCTGACCGCACCCATAACGCTTCCTCCTGTCGCCCTGACCGTACAAGAGATGGAGGCCCTCCGCCTTGGCATCGCCCTGGTCGCCAGCGCCGCTGATGCCGGCCTTTCCTACGCGGCCCACACGCTTGGCCAGAAGATCGCCGCCGTCTCGCCGTCTGCCGGAGCGCTGCCACCCGTCGACGCTTTCGTCTTCGCCAGCCCCGAAGCAGCCAAGGCCGCGCCGTATCTTCCGCTTCTCCGCGCCGCCATCGGCGATAGCGAAAAACTCGACATGATCTACCGCGACCTCGCAGGCCGCGAATCCAGCCGCCGCATCAGGCCCTTGCAGCTCGAATATTGGGGGCGGGTCTGGACGTTGACCGCATGGTGCGAAAAGCGCCGCGATTTCCGTGGCTTCCGCATTGATCTTGTCAAAGGTCTGGAAAAGACCGGGCAGTATTTTTATGCTGAACCGGGCAAGACGCTCGCAGACTACAAGGCGAAACTGGCCGTCTGAACCGCTCCGCCAACGGGCTTCGCCTCTGGCCGTTCAGACGCTCGGGAACACAAAGCACCTGTCACGTCGCAGCATCAACCACATGACCGTGCCGGGCCTGGGCAGGAAAACCGCAGGCACCGTCGCCTTCAAAACCTCGCCACCATCGGCGAGCCGAAACTCGACAAGGCTCTCCCGCCCCAGAAACCTAGCGCGTTCGACAATGGCGCGCGCCGGAGTGCCATCTTGCGGCGTCGGATTAGGCCCGCGCCCGGCCCGGTCGAAATCGATCTTCAGGTGCTGTGGCCGGATAACGATATCCACATCCGTGCCGTCCGCCACGCCCGGAGCGAGAAACTCACCGAAGGGGGTCGAGGTCAGAGCGCCCTCGACACGTCCCTGCAACACGTTGATATCCGAAAAGAAAGCCGCCGCCGCGCGGTCCACCGGCGCATTGTAAAGGTTATAGGGCGCGCCACGCTGCACGATCCGCCCCGCGCGCATCAGCAAGATCTCGTCGGCCATCCGCATCGCCTCGTGAGGCTCGTGCGTGACCAACAATACCGCCGTCCCCTCTTCCTTCAGAAGCGCCAGCGTTTCGTCGCGAATACCGTCGCGCAACCGCTCATCCAGCCCCGAGAATGGCTCGTCCATCAGCAAGATGCGTGGCCGAGGCGCCAGCGCCCGGACCAGCGCCACCCGCTGTTGTTCGCCGCCCGACAACTCGTGCGGATATTTCGCGCCAAACCCGTCCAGCGCCACCCGCTCGAGCAGCGTCGCCACCCGCTCGGCCCGGTCCGGCGCCTTGCGCGGCAGGCCAAATGCCACGTTGTCGGCCACCGACAGGTGCGGAAACAGCGCAAAATCCTGAAACATCAGCCCGATCGAGCGCCGCTCGGGCGGCACGCGCAACACGGTGTCGCAGATCAGATGGCCGTCGGCATAGATCCGGCCCTCGTCTTGCATGTCGACGCCCGCGATCATCCGCAGCGTCGTCGACTTGCCGCAGCCCGAAGGACCAAGCAGGCACGTCACCTGCCCCGCACCGATGGTGAATGAAACGTCATCCACGACCTTTCGCCCGCCAAACTGGCGGACGAGGCCCTGAACTTCCAGCCTTGGTGTGGCTTCCGTCACCCGCTCAACCCCGCGCCCGATTGAAACCATCAGGCTTTTCACGGGGATAGCAGCGCCATCCCCGTCCCGCAAGCCAGACGCCCTACAGCGTCGCGTTCATCGCCCCGCCATCAAGCAAGATGTTCTGCCCGACGATGAACCCCGCATGCTGCGAACACAGGAAAGCGCACATCGCCCCGAACTCGCTTGCCGTCCCATAGCGCCGTGCCGGAATGGTCGCCGCCCTCTCCTCGACCGCCTGCTCCAGCGTCACGCCCTTGGCCTTTACAACTGCCATGTCGAGAGAGATGGCCCGGTCGGTCGCGTGGATGCCCGGCAGCAGGTTGTTGATCGTCACGCCCTGCGGCGCTACCTGCCGCGACGTGCCGCCGACAAACCCGGTCAACCCGGCCCGCGCGGCATTGGACAGACCCAGTTGCGGGATCGGCGACTTGACCGACTGCGAGGTGATATTGACCACCCGCCCCCAGCCCTTGGCGATCATCCCCGGCAAGGTCGCCTGCATCAGCGCGATCGGCGTCAGCATGTTGGCATCAATGGCCTTGATGAAATCATCGCGCGACCAGTCCGACCACATGCCAGGCGGTGGACCGCCTGCGTTGGTCACCAGTATATCTACGCTGCCCGCCGCCTTCAGCACCGCGGCACGCCCCTCAGCCGAGGTGATATCGGCGGCAACAGCCGTCACCTCGACACCATAGCGCTCCCGCAGCGCCGCCGCCGTTTCCTCCAAAGGCCCAGCGCTCCGTGCGTTGATCACAAGGTCCACGCCCGCTTCCGCCAAAGCCTCCGCGCAGCCGCGCCCAAGTCCCTTCGACGCCGCCGTCACCAGCGCCCGCTTTCCGGCAATACCCAGATCCATCCAGTCCTCCTTGCGTTTGTCCCCGACCATAAAGCTTTCGGCGCGAAGCACCAGAACCCGGACCACATCGCGCGGCCTGACCCTTGCTTTCACGCTGACGCACATGCCGATTGCAAGCTGTGGTACAGTTGTCCTAGATGAGTGGAAAGGCGCTCACCCGATGGACAGACCCGACACCAGCCAAACCCGACCGCGCACCCCCGGCTATGCCACTCCGGCCTACCCGGCAGAAGCGTTCTGCGTGTGTCATGGTGTCAACCTCGGCGAACCGGTCGCCGGAACCGACGATTACAGCCTCGGCGATATCTACTGCCTGCGCGCCCATTCCAGCGCCCTGCGCCTTTCTCTTGGCCGCCCGCTTCCCGACCAGACTGCGCAACTGATCGCGCGTGGCTCCGAGATCGGTCAGGAAGGCGACGTCATCCAACCCGGCACGATCCTCACCCTTCTCGCTTCCGATGGCGAACGCGTGACCATCGTGACCGCCCGCCACGAACCGACGGGCCAGCATTTCGCGCTGCCACTCTCGCCCCTCGCCCACCGCACCGACTACACACTGGTCGAGGTCGGCGACTATTCCGCCGACCTGCGTCTTGCAGAGGCGATCTGCGTTTCCTTTGCCGCAGGCACCCTCGTCACCGTGGCCGGTGGCGCGCAGAAGGTCATCGAACAACTGACCATCGGCGAAGAAATCCTCACCCGCGACAACGGCCCCCAGCCGGTCCGCTGGATAGGCAAGGCCACGCTCCGCGCCAAAGGCAGCTTCGCGCCCGTGGTCATCTCGGCAGGCACACTTGGCAACAACGGCGAGCTGGTCGTCAGCCCGCATCACCGCCTCTTCATCTACCAGCGCGGCAACCGCCGCCTCAATGGCCGTGCCGAGGTGCTCGTACAGGCCAAACATCTTGTCGATGGTGACCGCGTCTGGCGCCGCGAGGGTGGCTTCGTCGACTATTACTCGCTCGTCTTCGACCGGCACGAAATCATCTACGCCGAGGGTATCCCGGCCGAGAGCCTCATGGTCAACGAAGATACCGTGGCACTCCTGCCAGATGATCTGGCATCAGAACTGCGCAGCCGCTTTCCCGGCCTCCGCCACTCCCAGCACTTCGCCACAGAAGCGCCCCGATCCGCGCTCGACCGAAGCGGCACGACCGGACTCTTCCGCTCGGAATAGGCTCCCGCGCCCGGCATTTTCTTTCCCGAAAAATCGCGGGGGAATCGTCGCGCCTGCGGCGATGCGGGCAGCTCCCCCTTACATACGATTGCGCCGCCGATCCCCTTCCGCTAAACGCCTGCCATGCTCGACACCATGACCAACCGCCCCGCCCTGCCGCCGGAAATCGCCCGGCGACGCACGTTCGCCATCATCTCGCACCCCGATGCGGGCAAGACGACGCTGACCGAAAAATTCCTGCTGTTCGGTGGTGCAATCCAGATGGCCGGACAGGTCCGTGCCAAGGGCGAAGCCCGCCGCACACGGTCTGACTTCATGAAGATGGAACAGGAGCGGGGGATCTCGGTCTCGGCCTCGGCCATGTCGTTCGACTTCGGCCAGTACCGCTTCAACCTTGTCGACACGCCCGGCCACTCCGACTTTTCCGAAGACACCTATCGCACCCTCACCGCCGTTGACGCCGCCATCATGGTCATCGACGGCGCCAAGGGCGTCGAAAGCCAGACCCGCAAACTGTTCGAGGTCTGCCGCCTGCGCGATTTGCCGATCCTGACCTTCTGCAACAAGATGGACCGCGAAAGCCGCGACACGTTCGAGATCATCGACGAGATTCAGGAAAACCTCGCCATCGACGTCTCGCCCGCATCCTGGCCCATCGGCATGGGCCGCGATTTCATCGGCTGCTATGACATCTTGCACGACCGCCTCGAACTGATGGACCGCGCCGACCGCAACCGCGTCGCCGAGAGCATCCAGATCGACGGCCTTGACGATCCGCGCCTTGCCGATCACGTTCCCGCCGATCTCCTCGCCAAACTGCGCGAGGAACTCGAGATGGCGCGCGCCCTGTTGCCCGCCTTCAACCGCCAGTCTTTCCTCGAAGGCCACATGACGCCGATCTGGTTCGGCTCGGCCATCAACTCGTTTGGCGTCAAGGAACTGATGGCTGGCATCGGCCAGTATGGCCCCGAACCCCAGCCGCAGAAGGCCGCAGAACGCGAGATCGACCCCGAGGAAGACAAGGTCGCGGGCTTTGTCTTCAAGGTGCAGGCCAACATGGACCCAAAGCACCGCGACCGCGTCGCCTTCGTCCGCCTCGCCTCCGGCCATTTTGAACGCGGCATGAAGCTGCTGCACGTCCGCTCGAAAAAACCGATGGCAATCTCCAATCCCGTCCTGTTCCTCGCCGCCGACCGCGAATTGGCCGAGGAGGCATGGGCCGGCGACATCATCGGCATCCCGAACCACGGCCAGCTTCGCATCGGCGACGCCCTGACCGAAGGCGAGACGTTGCGCTTTACCGGCATCCCTTCCTTTGCGCCCGAGCTTTTGCAAAC
>JBATMT010000348.1:0-3145 GCA_049289975.1 Paracoccaceae bacterium
GTTGTCCACAGGCCTGTCCCCATGTCACTTGCGCAGAACCGCCGCATCATCCTTGCCTCGGCATCCGAGATCAGAGCCACCATGCTGAGGAATGCGGGTCTGAATTTCAATGTCAGACCCGGTCGTGTGGATGAGGAAGCCATCCGCCACAGCCTTGAAGCAGAAGGCGCCAGCGCGCGCGATCTCGCGGATACGCTGGCAGAGATGAAGGCGCGCAAGGTGTCGGAGCGCGACTTGGATGCGTTGGTGATCGGGGCGGATCAGGTGCTTGAGTGCGACGGTCGCGTCTTCGCCAAACCGGAAACGCAGGATGACGCGCGCGAACATCTGAAGTTTCTGAGAGGCAAAACGCATCGGCTTTTGTCGGCAGCCGTGGTGTGCGAGGGCGGAAGGCCGATCTGGCGGCAAGTCGGCACAGTTCGCCTGACCATGCACGAAGTCTCGGACGCAATAGTTGCGGATTATGTGAGCCGAAACTGGGAAAGCATTCGCCACGCAGTAGGCTGCTACAAGATCGAAGAGGAAGGTGTGC
This sequence comes from Paracoccaceae bacterium, assembly GCA_049289975.1. Taxonomy (GTDB): domain Bacteria; phylum Pseudomonadota; class Alphaproteobacteria; order Rhodobacterales; family Rhodobacteraceae; genus TMP-24. The sequence continues at coordinate 533 of JBATMT010000348.1, forward strand.
GGCTTTTTGCGCGGATTGAGGGGGATTTCTTCCATATCCTTGGTTTGCCACTCATCGAACTCTTGACCTGGCTTCGTATTCGCGGCGACATCCCGGCATGAGTGATCTTGCCCGTATACCCCTCGCCGGCGTCATCGGTTCGCCGATTGCCCATTCGAAGTCGCCACGACTGCATGGCTACTGGCTGAATCTGTATGGCATCCGGGGGCACTATATCCCGATGGATGTTGCGCCGGGCGATCTGCCCGATGTGATCGCCGCGCTGCCCAAGGCGGGTTTCGTCGGTTGCAACGTGACGATCCCGCACAAGGAAGCCGTTTTGGCGCTGGCTGACATCGTCACCGACAGGGCGGCGCTGATCGGGGCGGCCAATACGCTGATTTTCCGTCGTGACGGGCGCATCCATGCGGACAATACCGATGGCTACGGCTTTACCGCGAACCTGAGGCAGAATGCACCGAACTGGCTGCCGTCTGCCGGGCCTGCGGCGGTGATTGGCGCGGGTGGAGCGGCACGGGCGGTGATCGCCTCGCTTCTGGAGGTCGGAGCGCCGGAAATTCGGATCAGCAACCGCACCAAGGCACGTGCCGAGGCGCTGAGGCTGGAATTCGGGGCGAAGATCATTGTCTATGACTGGGTTCAGGCGGGCAACATGCTTGAAGACGCTGCGACAGTGGTGAACACCACGTCGTTGGGCATGGTCGGCAAGTCAGAATTCCGCGTCCCGCTGGATGCGCTTTCGCCCAAGGCAACGGTGACCGATCTGGTCTATGCGCCGCTAAAGACCCGCCTTCTGACCGAGGCGGCCGAAATCGGCTGTGCCACCGTCGATGGGTTGGGCATGCTGTTGCATCAGGCGGTGCCGGGGTTCGAGCGTTGGTTTGGCCGCAAGCCCGATGTTGATCAGGCGACGCGCGACGCGGTTCTGGCGGAATGAGCCGTCCGTTTCTGCTGGGCCTGACCGGGTCCATCGGTATGGGCAAATCCACGACAGCGGCGATGTTCGTCGCCGAGGGCGTGCCGGTATGGGACGCAGATGCCACCGTTCATGCGCTGTATGCGGCGGGCGGTGCGGCGGTTCAGGCAATAGCGGCGCTTCATCCGGATGCCGTTGTGGATGGGGCAGTAGAAAGAAGCCGCCTGAAGGGCTGGATTGCCGAAGATCCCACGGCGCTCAAGCAAATCGAAGCGGTGGTGCATCCGCTGGTGAGTGCGCATCGGGCGGGCTTCATTCTGGCGGCAACCGCCCGGCATGCGGCCTTGGCGGTTCTCGACATTCCGCTTTTGTTCGAGACCGGCGCCGATGCGGCGCTGGACGCTGCGCTTGTCGTGACGGCGCCCCCGGAGGTGCAACGCGCACGGGTATTGGCGCGGCCGGGAATGACAGAGGCTCATTTTCAAGCGATATTGTCGCGGCAGATGCCGGACGCTGACAAACGCGCAAGGGCGACATATGTCATTGAGACTGTGACGCTTGAGGATACGCGGGCGGCTGTAAGGCAGCTTCTGGAAAAGGTGACCAAGTCGGATGCGTGAGATCGTTCTGGATACCGAGACGACGGGTTTTGAGCCGTCAGAGGGTCATCGTATCGTTGAGATCGGCGCGATAGAGCTGTTCAACCACATGCCGACCGGAAAGGTCTATCACCAGTATATCAACCCGGAACGCGCCATGCCGATCGAGGCGTTTCAGGTTCACGGCCTTGGCGATGACTTCCTGCGCGACAAGCCGCGTTTCGCCGAGGTCGCGGCGGCCTTCATGGAGTTCATCGGCACGGATTCGAAGCTGGTGATCCACAACGCTGCCTTCGACATGAAGTTTCTCAATGCCGAATTGAACTGGGCGGGCCAGCAAACGATCGCCAACGACCGGGCATTGGACACTGTAGCTGTCGCCAGACGGAAGTTCCCCGGCGCGCCTGCTTCGCTGGATGCGCTGTGCCGCCGCTTCGGGATCGACAATTCGGCCCGAGAAAAGCACGGCGCGCTGCTGGATAGCGAGCTTCTTGCCGAGGTCTATCTTGAACTGATCGGAGGAAGGCAGCCCGACTTCGGTTTGGCCGATGTGTTGGCGCCGCGAGCGGCCGTGCCGGGGCAAAACGCAGAAGTTCAGGCATGGACTGCGCCGCGTCGACCTGAACCGCTGCCGTCCCGTCTGTCGGAAGATGAACTGGCGGCCCACTCGGCTTTTGTGGAGGGTTTGGGCGACAAGGCGATCTGGAAGAAGTACGCCTGAGCGTTTTTACAGGCCGGTAGCCGCCAGAACCACGACCAGCGTCCGCCAGAGAATGCCGAAATCGGACAGCAGGGTTACGTTCGTGCCATACAGCTCGTCGTAGTGGACACGCTCGCGGAATGAACCGGCGTTGCGGCGACTGACCTGCCACAGGCCAGAGATACCGGGGCGCAGGCGATAATAGGCGGTGTCGTGGGTGCCGTCGGCGTAAAGCGCCTTCTGTTCGGGCATGAAGGGTCGCGGGCCGATCAGGGACATGGTGCCGTTCAGCACGTTCCAGAGTTGCGGAAGTTCATCCAGGCTGGTCTTGCGGAGGAAGCGGCCAAGCCGGGTGATGCGCGGGTCTTTGGCGAGCTTCTGGTTTTCGCCCCATTCCC
>JBATMT010000349.1:0-6866 GCA_049289975.1 Paracoccaceae bacterium
ATGTATATATATATTCATTAATTACAATGCTTATATTTTTAATTGCGAAAAAAGCCCGCTTCGCCAAAGGCGGCAGGCATCGGGTTCAGCGTGGAAGATACCTACTTGCCGAGTTGACCGATAAGGCGGTCGATCATTGCGTCGCAGGCATCTAGCTGCGCGACGTCAATGAATTCATCAGGTTGATGACCCTGCGCCATGTCGCCCGGACCGCAGACTACAGTCGGAATACCGATGGCGGCAAAATACCCTGCCTCTGTGCCATAAGCCACCTTCGTGGTATTCGTTCCACCCGCCAACTCGGACACTGCGCCCACGACAGCATCCTCCACCGGCGTATCGAGGCCCGGATAGAGATTCGTCTCCAAAATCTCGATTGCCGCCGCAGGATGCCCATAAGTCGCGACGACTGCCGCCGCCGCGCTGCGAATGCGATCGAGGATAGAACTGATTGGCTCTGCCGCCAGATGCCGGATCTCAAAGGCGACCGTAGCAATATCCGGCACGATGTTCAGCGCGATCCCTCCCGACATCTTGCCCACGTGAACAGTCGAACATGCCAGATCATAGGCCGTATCACTTGCACCCTGCGCAACAAGCCGCGCCTGTTCCGCGCGCAGGACACCGACGAAATCCGCAGCCAGATGCAGCGCGTTCAGAAAATGCGGCGCCATCGCCGAATGGCCCGCCACCCCGCGACACGTGGCGAGGTACGCTCCCTTGCCCTTGTGCCCGATGGCCACCTGCATCGACGTTGGCTCTCCGACGATACAAAACGCAGGACGACCAAGCACCGGTATGACACGGTCAATCATGCTGCGGATACCCACGCAGCCAACTTCTTCGTCATAGGACAGCGACAGCAAGTAAGGCCGCTTCAGATCGGCCCGTGCCGCGCGCGCGGCCCCGGCAAGTACCGATGCAAGGAACCCCTTCATGTCGGTCGTCCCACGACCAAACACCCGGTCCCCTTCCCGCGTCAGCAGAAACGGCGCGCGCGTCCAGACTTGTCCTGCAACCGGCACCACATCCGTGTGCGCCGACAAGATCACACCACCATCGGCGTCCGGCCCGATCCGCGCCAGAAGCCCAGCCTTCTGCCCGCCGCCATCGACGACACGTTCGACCGTGAAACCAAGGTCGCACAGATAGCCCTCGATGAAGTTTATGATCGGCAGATTGCTGTCGGCACTGACCGAGGGAAATGCAATCAACCGCTCCAGAAGTTCAAGCGTATTCACGTTTGTCCAAGTCCTCAGCCATATGCACCACCCGCCCCGCCGCAACAGTCAGCACGACCCGCGCATTCGGTCTGGTCGAGCCAAGGCTGTCAAGCGCCCCGTCAACAAGCACCAAATCCGCAGCCAATCCCGCCGCAACGGCCCCAAACACCCCCTCGCCGAACTCGGCAAAAGCACCGCCCTGACTGTACGCCGCAAGACACTCACGCAGAGAAAGCCGCTGGTCCGGCATATCGTCCGCCCAAGGCCGCCGGATCAGCGCGCAGCGGATCGCAAACAGCGGGTCCAGCGGCGACACCGGCCAATCGGTCCCAAACGCAATAGGCACGCCTTGGTCCCTGATCGCCGCCCAGGCAAACGCGTGGGGCCAACGCGCGCGCCCCATCAGGCTGATCGTCGGCTCAAGAGGCAAGCCGGCGCTCCCCGGCGGATGCACTGGCTGCATTGAAGCGACAATACCCAGCGCGGCCAGACGCGGCAGATCATCCGGGTGAATCGTGTCGATATGCTCGATACGATGCCGAGCATCACGGCCCCCATTCACGTCGCGCGCGGCTTGAAAGCCATCAAGTACACTCCTGACCGCGCCATCCCCCACTGCATGAACTGCAATCTGCAACCCCCGCCGGTCCGCTTCCACACAGATGATATTGAACGCCTCTTGCGAGAAAAGCGGCTCGCCAGAAAATCCGGGCCGGTCGGGATAGTCCCCGACCACATGCGCCGTCCATGTGTCGAATACGCCGTCCATGAACATCTTGACGCGGCCAAAATGCAACCGCTCCGTTGCCGGTGTCATGGCTCGGTCCATCAACGCCCGCCAGCGTTCCAACCCCTGCGCCTCGGTCAATGTCATCGGCAGACTCACACGGATCGGCAGATCACCCGCTTTGTCCATCTCTGCCAGCAAATCCGCCAGATAGAGATTGCCGTCCATGTTGACGACAGTTGTGATCCCATGCGCCGCACAATGCTGCAAAGCGCGGCGGATCACTGCCTTGTCCGCAGCGCGCTCATCATCAGACACCCGCTCCGGCTCAGAGCCGGACAGCCCTAACTCCTCGCGTCCACCAGACTCAGACAGGCGCTTCACCAAGCCCATCGCCCCGAACTCACGCAATTCGCCAGTGGCAAGCCCGTCCGGACCCACCACAACCTCCGCTCCAGGCCCTGCGTCGGCGCCAGCCGTGATATCAGCCAGCGCCAAGGCCGCGCTGTTAGCCCAGGCACAGTGATAATCCGTAGCAGCCATATAGAACGGCCTGTCAGCCAGGATCCCATCAAGATCCTGTCGTGTCGGTCGCTTATCACCAAGGATTGTGTAGTTTGCTCCGTAGGCGCACAGCAGCCGAGCATCTGGTTCTGTCGCCGCAAACGCCCGAACAGCCTCGCCCAGCGCCTCACGCCCTGAAATCGCCGACACATTCAACTGTGCCAGCGTCGCGCCGCCAGTGAACACATGCACATGGCTTTCGACAAAACCAGGCAATACCACCGCCCCGCGGGCGTCAATCACCCGCGCACCAACGGTGGTCATATCGCGCGCAACTGCAAGAATGCGCCCGCCGCCCATGGCGATGCAGACGGAAGACCCTTCGCCGTCACCCGGCCCCAGCCGGGCATTCCGGATCAGGATATCCGCCTGCATCGATGCCATCCTTATTGCAGAAGGTCCGTCCAGACCTTTGTCACCAGATCCTGAGCTGCAGGGCTACACGCGCGTGAGAACTCGACTTTCACCGTCGGGAAAAGTTCAGGCGCATTTTCCGGCGTATATTTGGCCTTGGTCATGTCGATCTTCACCGGAGAAGCATGGCCATAGTAATTGTATTGGATCGTCGCGTTCTCTTCGCTCGACATGAAGTTGATGAAGGCCTTGGCATTGTCGATGTTCGCCGCACCCTTCGGCACCACCAGACTGTCCAGCCACCCCACCAGACCTTCCTTTGGCATCGCATATTCGATTGGCGCGCCGTCGTTCAGGCGAGTCTTCATCGAGTTGCCATCCCACCAGAAGTGTGCGGCCACTTCGCCGCCACCGATCCGGTTCTCGATATTGTCGGACGTATAGGCCGCCACGAACGGCTTCTGCGCCATCAGGAGGTCGAGTACCTTTTTCATCTCCGCCGGATCTTCCGAGCAGAAAGGTACGCCCAGATACAACTCGGCCGCGCCTACGACTTCATCCGGATAGGACAGCAGGGCGATCTTGCCTTGCAATTCAGGCCCCGGCTCGAAGAAGTCCTTCCAGGTATCAATCGCACCCTTGTACTGGTTGCGGTTCACCGTATAGCCCGCCGTGCCGTAGGCGAACGGGACAGAATACTCGTTGGTTTCGTCCCACCACTGACCGCGCCACTTTTCGTCCACCTGCTGGAACGCCGGCAGATCCTTGGCACCGATATTCTCCGCAAGTCCCTGATCAATCAGGATGCGCACGAAATGCTGCGACGGCATCACCAGATCATAGCCCGACGACCCGGCCTGCAACTTGGTCAGCAGATCCTCGTTCGAGTTGTATCCGTCCATGTTGACCTTGGTGCCAGTCTCGGTTTCAAACTTCTGGATCAACTCAGGCGCAATGGAATCCGACCATACGTAAAGGTTCAATTCACCGTCCGCATGTGCAGCCGTCGCAAGAGCCGCGACCGAGGCCGCAAGATAGAGTGTCTTCTTCATTGGCAGTCTCCCCGATAAGATTTGTCAGATTAGACAGCGCCCCGCGGACGGATAAATACCGTTTCACCTTGCCATCGCTTAGGTTTTCCCGAAGCCATCCCTGTTTGTCCGGAACGTGATGATCAGCGCGGTCGTCGCAAGGATCAGTGAGGCGCAGATGATCAAGGTCGAGATCGCGTTCAGTTCCGGCGTCGTGCCCTGCTTGATCAGACCAAAGATATAGACCGGCAGAGTTGTCGTGCCGCCCGATGCCAGCATGTTCGACGTGATGAAATCGTCCATCGAAATCACGAAAGCCAGCGTGGCCCCGGCGAAGATACCCGGAAAGATCAAAGGCAAGGTCACGCGCCGGAAGGTCACCCACTTGCTGGCGTAAAGATCCTGCGCCGCTTCCTCGAAGTCAGGCTCCATGCCCTGCAACCGCGCCCGGATCGGCAAGAAGGCGAACGGCACGCAAAAGGCCGTATGCGCCAGCACCAGTTTCACCAGCCCGTTCTGCAACCCGATCTGCGAGAACAAGATCAGCACGGCAACCGCCATGACGATCTCTGGCAGCAAAAGGGGCAGGTTCAACACCGTCTCAGAGACCCGCCGATAGCGCACACCCTTGGCCCGCACCAATACCAGCGCCGCCATCAGCGCCACACAGGTCGAGATGACCGTGGCAATCCCCGCCACAAGAAGCGAAGTCTTCACCGCCTCCAGCAGATTGCGGTTCTGCAAGGCACTTTCGTACCACTTCAGCGAAAAGCCAGACCACACCGAAACCAGCCTGTTTTCATTGAACGAAAAGAAGATCACCACCGCAATGGGCAGGTAGAGATAAACGAAAAACAGCAGCGTGAAGAGCCCTAACCCCGGATAGCGCCGCACATCATGGACCTTCGCCATTAGACCGCCTCCGCCCCACCCGCCCGTCGCGCCTTCAGCGCGTTAAGCATCAGAACCACCATCACCAGCACCATCAGCAACACCGCAATTGCCGCGCCGAACGGCCAGTTACGCCCGCCACCAAACTGGGTCTGGATCAGGTTGCCCATCATCATCTGTTTGCCCCCGCCCAGCAGGATCGGCTCCAGCACGGCACCAAGGCATGGCACGAACACAAGGATCGCTCCCGCCATAAGCCCCGGCCAGACCAAAGGCACAATGACCCTGCGCAGCGTCACCCAGCGGTTTGCATAAAGATCGTGCGACGCCTCGATGTAAGCGCCGTCAAGCTTCTCGATCGACGCAAAGACCGGCAGGATCATCAACGGCATATAGCTGTAGACCATCCCCGTCAGCATCGCGCCGTTGGTGAACAACAGACTGGGCAGGTCGCCAGAAAAGCCCACCGCCTTGAGCGCCTTCTCGACTACCCCATCATTACCCAGAATGATCAACCACGCATAGACCCGCACGATCATCGACACCCAGAACGGCAGCGTAACCAGATAGATCAGCACTGCCTTCATTCGGGCTTCCTGCCGGGCGATGAAATAGGCAACCGGCAAGCTCAATGCCATGCAGATCAGCGTTGTCGCGGCGGCAAGCATTACAGTCCGCAGGATGATCGCCAGATACTGTGGATTGAACTCTGCCTCGCCGCTCCAGCCGTCCGAAAAAAGTATCTGCCGATAGGATTGGCCCGACAGACCCCACTCGAACCCGCCATAGGCTCCGCGCGTCGCGACCGACACCAGCAACACGATCCCGATCGGCACCACCAGAGTCAGCGCCATGATCAAGAATGCCGGGGCCAGCCCCCAAACACGAAAGTCGCTCAGCTTCATTGACCAAGCACCCGTGCACTGTCTTGCCGAAAGCCCAGCTTCACGACCCGGCCAATATCAAGGCTCTGGCTGTGCGAGATCGCGTTTCGTTTGGAAATCCTCAGTTCGGTGCCGGCCACATCAACAGTGTAGTGCGTATAGCCGCCCATGTAGTTCTTGTTGGTAATGCGGCCTTCCATGACTTGCCCGGCGGCCTGCTCTTCCATCCCGATCTTTTCGGGACGCAAGGACAGCATCGCCCGTCCTCCGGATTTCGTATCTTTCTGAAAAGTCGTAACATCAAAACCCATTGGGGTTCTGACAGTGGCCATGTCGCCATTCACCGCCGTCACGTCGACCTCGAAGAAGTTCGTCTCGCCGATGAAGTCCGCGACAAAGCGGTTTGCCGGGTCCTCATAGATCTCGTCCGGCGTGCCGATCTGCTGGATCAACCCGTCGCCCAACACGCAGATGCGGTCCGACATATCCAGCGCTTCTTCCTGATCATGCGTCACGAAGACAAAAGTGATGCCGGTCTGCCGCTGCAAGGTCCGTAGTTCGTCCCGCATCGCCTGTCGCAGCTTCAAATCCAGCGCCGACAGCGGCTCATCCAGCAACAACACCTCTGGCTCCGGAGCCAACGCACGCGCCAAGGCAATCCGCTGGCGCTGCCCGCCGGAAAGCTGCGCAGGCTTGCGCCCGGCAAAGCGCGTCATGTGGACCATCTCAAGCATTTCAGCCACGCGCTTCTTGCGCCGGGCGCTATCCCAGCCAAGGTTCTCCAGCCCGAAGGCAATGTTCTGTTCCAGCGTCATGTGCGGGAAAAGGGCATAGGACTGGAACACCGTGTTCACCCGGCGCTTGTGCGGCGGCAGGTCGATGATGTCGCGCCCATGCAGCCGGATCGTGCCCTCACTTGGCGCCTCAAAACCCGCAAGCATGCGCAGAAGCGTCGTCTTGCCACAGCCCGAAGGGCCAAGCAGCGTGAAGAACTCGTTGTCGTAGATATCAAAGGTCACTGATTGCAGGGCGGTGAAAGGGCCAAAATGCTTGGCTACCGCCTGAACCTCGATCGCCTTGCCGCGTAGGGCCTCTGCCATGCTCAATCCTCCGCCAAGGCCGTAACTTCGCGCCGGAACGGCAGCGCATCCCCAATATCAGGCATGTCCAACTCGCGCGCAGAGCGATGGCC
>JBATMT010000350.1:0-1935 GCA_049289975.1 Paracoccaceae bacterium
TCGCATGACAATGTTCGGCAATTGGGCCTTGCACCGATCTCGCTTCCTTTCGTCTAATCCCCGTTCTGCGACAGGGTTTTGCGCTGCAAGAACCAGTTGTCTGCCAATACTCCGAGGATGATCACCGACCCCATCACGGCGAAATTCAACGAGGACGGGATGCCTAGGAGATTGACCAGGTTCTGCAAGACTTGAAGCAGCACCGTTCCAAGCACCACGCCAAGGATCGACCCTTCGCCGCCTCGCAAGCTACAGCCGCCAAGGACAGCGGCGGCGATGGCGTAAAGCTCATAGAAGTTGCCATGCGACGCAGGCGAGATCGACCGAGTGTACATGGCGATGAAGATTGCGGCGACGGCCGTCAGGAGCGCGCAAAGCATGTAAGCCAGAATGAGTACCGCCTGAGTATTGATCCCGGAATAGCGTGCCCCTTCCGGATTGCGCCCGGTGGCAAGCAACATGCGTCCATAGACCGACCGGTTCAGTAGAATGCTCGTTACGACCGAGACTATAAGCAGCGCGGTCATGCTGTTCGGCACACCCAAGACACGGCCGGTCGTCAGCCATTCCAGAGTCGGAAAGCTTGCGCCAAAGGCGAAGCCGGCGGTTGCGTCCTCGGTGTAATAGCGCGCGATGCCGCGATAGATCAGAAGACCGCAGAGGGTGACGACAAAAGGCTGAAGCCCCACCCGCGCGACCAACGCCCCGTGAAGCGCACCTATCACGGCCCCCAGCGCAAGCACCAGCAACGTGGCCGAAAGCGGCGACATGACACTGTTCCCAACTAGATCGACGAAGATCACGCCAAGAAGTGCGATGACCGATCCCGAAGAAAGTTCGATCCCGCCCGAAATAATCACGAAGGCCTGGGCGATGGCGAAGATGCCGAAGAGTCCTATCAGGTTGGCAGTGTTCGACAGGTTCACCGGTGAAAGGAACCGGGGATTCAGGATCGCGACAGCGGCTGAAACGATCAAGATCAGAATAAGTAGGCCAAGGTTCTTGCGGTCGATCATGACGACAGTCCTGCGGCTTCTTGCTGGCCAACCGCCAGGGACAGAATGGCGCGTTCCGACAGTTGGTCGCGTGACAGGCTGCCGGCGATCCGGCCTTCGTGCATGACTAGGACGCGGTCCGAAACACCTATGACTTCCTCCATGTCGGAGGAGATCATCAGCACACCCACGCCCTGATCGGCCAGCGCACGCATCAACTGATAGATTTCTGCCTTGGCCCCGACATCCACGCCGCGGGTAGGTTCGTCGAACAAGATCACAAGGGGCGAAAGCGCCAGCCAACGGGCCAGGACGACCTTTTGCTGATTGCCCCCCGACAGCGAGGATGCAGGCAGGGACAGGTCCGTTGCCCGCAGGTCCAGCGCCTGTCTCTGGCGGTGGGCCAGTTGCGCCTCTGCCTTGCGATTCACAATTCCTCGGCGCGACAGCCTGCGCAGGCTGGGCAGCGATATGTTCTGGGTGATCGGAAAATCGAGGATCAGGCCATGCCTCTTGCGGTCCTCGGGCACCAGAAAGAGCCCCAGCGCAATCGCCTGCCGTGGGGTGTTCAGACTGACCGGCGCACCGTCAAGGGCGATCTGCCCGCCTCGCGCTGGCGTAAGGCCAAAGATCGTCTCGGCAAGTTCAGTGCGGCCTGCGCCTATCAGACCTGAAAGGCCAAGGATCTCGCCTTTGCACAGGGTCAGATCGACGGGGCGGTCTGGATACCGCCGGGACCGGAGGCCGGTGATTTGCAGAACCGGATCGCCCGCGGGTCCGATGGGGGGAGTGTAGACCGATTTGAGCTCGCGCCCGATCATGTGATGAATCATCACCGGCGCCCGAATATTGGCGCCATGCAGATCGGCCACGTGTCGGCCGTCACGCAGAACAGTGACTCGGTCAGCAAGTCGTTCGATTTCGCCCAATCGATGCGTGA
>JBATMT010000351.1:0-20214 GCA_049289975.1 Paracoccaceae bacterium
ATCCAGACCCGCGACATCGACGCCTTTGCCGGGTCGGTCCAGTTGATCCCGCTGATCGTTGGCAATCTGCTGATGATAGCCGGCTGCTTCGCCTATCTTGGGTACGAGAACTGGCGCCTTTGCCTGACGGTGGTTGCCTGCCTTGTGGTGGGCGCGACCGCCTTCAGGCTGGCGGAACGCGGGCCTCTGATCCGACTTGCGCGGCTTCGCAACCACATCGACCAACTCTACATCCATCAGCGTGCCCTGATCGAGGGCACCAAAGAGCTGCAACTCAATCACAATCGCGGTTTGCAATTCATCGACAGGGTTCTGGGGCCAGTCGCGGCGGATGTCGCGCGAGACTATATCGGCGCAATGTCCTCCTACATCTGGGTCGCAAGCATCGGCAACAGCCTGTTCTATCTGGTGATTGGCGTGGTTCTGTTTGGTCCCACGGGCATAGGCTCAGCCGATCTGGTCCCGGCGGTTCTGGTGATGCTCTACCTGATCAAGCCGGTATCCGAAGTGATGATCGGCCTGCCCCCGCTGCGGCAATCGGCAATCGCGCTGGAACAGATTTCGCGGCTACAGGCCGACCTGACACCAGACCCGGTCGCAGTGTCCAAACCGCTCGAGCCCCATGTGATCACACTGCAAGGCGCCACCCACAGCTACCAGACAGACGCAGAGGACGGCATGTTTACGCTGGGACCGATCGACTTGTCGGTGCGGCGCGGTGAAGTCCTGTTTCTGCTCGGTGGAAATGGTAGCGGCAAGACCACGCTGGGCATGCTGCTCTGTGGCCTTTACGCCCCGGCTGAGGGCAAGTTGCTGGCCGACGGGGCCGAGATCACACCCGAAATCCTGATCAACTACCGTCAGGCATTCTCGGCGATCTTTTCGGACTTTCATCTGTTCGAACAGCTGCCCGGTGCCGATGACCCGGCGATGGAAGAGCGCGCCCGTCACTATATCCGCCATCTGCGCATGGACCACAAGGTGAGGGTCGAGAAGGGCTGTCTGTCGACTACCGACCTGTCCACCGGCCAGCGCAAGCGCCTGTCCCTTGTGTCAGCCTATCTCGAGGACCGGCCCTTCTGCCTGTTCGACGAGTGGGCGGCCGATCAGGATCCGTTGTTCAAGGCAGTGTTCTACAACGAACTGCTCCCTGACCTGAAAGCCCGTGGCAAGGGCGTGATCGTGATTTCCCACGATGACGCCTATTTCTCGGCCGCCGACCGCATCGTCAAACTGGCGGACGGGAAGTTGGTCGAGGGTCAGGCATGACCTCACCTTGGTTGGTCCGTGTCCCCAAACCGGGCGCAAAAACACGCCTCTATGTGTTCCCTTATGCCGGAGGCAATGTCGCAGCCTTTTTGCCATGGTCCGCCGGGCTCGGTCCCGACATCGAGCTTTCGGTGATCAATTTGCCCGGACGGGGGCTGCGACTTGCTGACCCCCACCTGACAGAGATGCGGACCGCCGCCATGCAGATCGCCGCCGCAATCACCGCCGACGGCGCTGGTGATTTTGCCTTCTTCGGTCATTCGCTGGGTGCCGTACTTCAGTTGGAGGTCGCCCGAATCTGTGCGCTTATGCATCTGCGCCAACCTCGCCTTATGATCGCCTCTGGCTGTCGCTGGCCGGGCGCGCTCGATCAGGAAGCCCTCCACAACCTGCCGGAGCCCGAATTTCTGGACCGACTCAAGACGTTGGGCGGCACGCCCGACGAGATCCTCGCCCACAAGGAACTGATGGCTATTGTATCGCCCATCCTGCGCGCCGATTTTGCCATGCTGCATGCTTATAGCTACCGCCCCGGTCTGGCACTGAAGCCCGCACTGCATGTCTTTGCCGGACGCGACGACAGCCGGGTAGAGCCCGAGCATCTGGTGAAATGGTCACAAGAAAGCGCGCAGTTCTCCGGCATTCACTGGTTTGACGGCAGCCATTTCTTTGTTCACGAACGCGAAGCAGCCGTGGTTGACACGCTTGTCAGGCTGCTCGCCCCACCTGCCCCGTCACCCAGTTGACCAGAACTTGACGCACCCGCAATGCCACGAAACAATGCCCCAACAACATAGGATCAAACCATGAGCAACGAGCCGCAATTCCTCGTCGTAAAGAACCACGAAGAACAATATTCGATCTGGCCCGCATCCAAGGAACTGCCCGCCGGCTGGCAAACCGAGGGAATGCAGGGCAACAAGGCCGAGTGCCTTGAACATATCAACAAAGTCTGGACCGACATGCGCCCTCGGTCGCTGCGCGAGGCGATGGAAAGCTCAAGCTGAACGTCGACTCTTGAAGATTGGGCCTGTCGAATGGGTGTTGGCATTGATCGGCGTTCAACCTTCCAAAGCCCGATTGGAGCAGCCTGCCGCCATCAAACTCGTTTTTTGGCGGTCCGCATACCCGCAAAGCGCGGTCCGGATCGCCTTCGCGAACGGCGAACAGCGAGCAGCGAACCGACAGAGTGTGGGCTGGCTCCGGACTCAGCCAATGAAACTGGCATCTCTCGGCACGGGAGCGCGCACCGATTCCGCTTTGAAAAAGCTAAAGAATCAGTAAAGAAAATCTAATATATCATTCAATTTCAATAGCTTGATCTAGTGTATCGCAACGATACAGCCCGGCTAGCGCGCCAATCCCAACAGCCCGTCCACGTCAAGATGAGCTTCCATATGGTCGGCCAGCCGGTCCAGAACCGCCTCGACCCCGGCCCCATAAGACAGGGCCGAGACCGCGCCGAAACCCTCAAGAAACGCCCGCCGGAAAGCGTCGCCGGTGAACATCCCGTGCAGATACGACCCCATCACGCGTCCATCGCCTGACACCGCGCCTTCGGGCTGGCCCGCTACCCGCGCAAAGGGCCGGGCCCGGTCGGGGCCGTCCGTCCGTCCGATATGAATCTCATAGCCTTCCATCGCCGCGCCGGTCGCTTCATGGACTGCGCTGGTCCGGGTCAGCCGCTTGTCGGGGCTCATCAGCGTTTCCACGTCCAGCAGTCCCAGACCCGTCGTCTCGCCCGCCGCGCCTTCGATACCGTCCGGATCGTGCACCACCCGACCCAGCATCTGATAGCCGCCGCAGATACCCAGCACCCTGCCGCCGCGCCGGACATGGGCGTGGATATCCACGTCCCACCCTTGCGCGCGCAGATATGCCAGATCGCCCCGCGTCGACTTTGATCCGGGAATGATGATCAGATCCGTATCGCCCGGCACCGCCTGCCCCGGCCGCACCATCGTCAGGCTCACACCCGGCTCCAGCTTCAGCGGATCAAGGTCATCGAAGTTCGCAATGCGTGACAGGGTCAGGCAGGCCACCTTCAGCCCGCCACTGCCACCGCCGCGCGGCAGGTCGAGCGCATCTTCGGCGGGCAAACTTCCCGCATCGGCAAACCATGGCAGTACGCCAAAGCCGCGCCAGCCAGTCCGTTCTTCGATCAGCCGATAGCCATCGTCGAACAGCCGGACATCGCCGCGAAACTTGTTTATCAGGAACCCCGCCACCATCGCCGCGTCGTCCGGGTCCAGCACCACCTGAGTGCCAACGATCTGCGCGATCACGCCGCCCCGGTCGATATCGCCCGCCAGCACCACCGGAACGTCCGCCGCCCGCGCAAAACCCATGTTGGCAATATCACCGGCGCGCAGGTTCACCTCGGCCGGACTTCCCGCGCCTTCGACGATCACAAGATCATACGCGCCCTTCAACCGCTCGAAGCTTTCCAGAACCGCGCCCATCAGCGTCGGCTTCAGAGCCAGATAGTCCCGCGCCTTCACAGTTGTCAGCCGCCTACCATGTACAACCACTTGGGAGCCCACATCGCTTTCCGGCTTCAACAGGATCGGGTTCATGTCCGTGACCGGCTCAAGCCCCGACGCCATAGCCTGCAGCGCCTGCGCCCGTCCAATTTCACCACCATCAACAGTCACGGCGGCGTTATTGGACATGTTCTGCGGCTTGAAGGGCGCGACACTCAGCCCACGCCGTTTCGCCGCCCTGCAAAGGCCCGCCACCAGCACCGACTTGCCAACGTTCGAGCCCGCGCCCTGGATCATCACCGCCTTGCCCATCAGTCGATCCCCAAGAGTCGCGGCAAACGGTGCCGCGTTTCGTCAGTGAAGTGAAAGGCGTTCCAGCCGCGCCGATGCGCGCCCTCGATATACTTCATGTTGTCATCGATCAGTAATATCCGCGCCGGAGCGACCCCCGACCAGTCCTCGACCGCCCGATAGAATCCAGCATTCGGCTTGACGGTTCCGATGCGACCCGAGGCCAGAACCTTTTCCACACGCGCGCCGAACCCCATGTCACGCTCGATAAAGTCGGCGCGACGGGGATCGTTGTTGGTGCCGATGACCTTCCGATGCCGGCAAAGGTCCAGCCACTGCCCGACTTCGTGATCAGGCGTTGCCTCATGCTCGAACCAGTGGGCAAGGAAGTTGTCAGCCTCCTCGTCTGAGCCCTCGCCGCTCAGCCATTCGGCGACCACTTCCAAAAGATCCAACTTTCCGCACATTACCTCGGCGAATTTTCCCGAGCCAAATACCACTTCCTCGAAGCTCACCGGGTCCAGCCCCCGATCAGACGCGATCGACGTCGCCCAGACATAGGTTTCTTGCGGCAGATTCCGGTTCAGGACGCCGTCAAAATCCCAGACCACAAGATCATATGCTACGCCCGTCACAGCGAATCCTTCACGCCCATCTTCTTTCTGGAAATACACCGCTGGGGGTTCGGGAGATGCGAAATCCCCCGGTGGCTCTCAAAACTCGACGCCCTTTTGACCCTTGATCCCCGACCGGAACGGATGCTTTACCAGCGTCATTTCCGTCACCAGATCGGCAATCTCGATCAGTTCGTCCTTGGCATTGCGCCCGGTCAGAACCACGTGGGTCATCGCCGGCTTTTCTTCCTTCAGGAAAGCCACCACGTCGGCAATATCCAGATAGTCGTACCGCAGGGCGATGTTGATCTCGTCCAGAACAACCATCTTGTTCTTCTCGTCACGGATCAGTTCCTTGGCCTTTTCCCAGCCCTTTCGGGCAGCGGCAATGTCACGCTCCTTGTCCTGGGTTTCCCAGGTGAAGCCCTCGCCCATCGCGTAAAACTGGCATAGATGGCCGAAGTTCGCTTCGATCAGTGTTCGTTCGCCAGTCGACCATGCACCTTTGATAAACTGCACGACAGCGCACGGCATGCCGTGGGCAATGCAGCGCAGGATCATTCCGAAGGCAGACGAGCTTTTGCCCTTGCCGGCCCCGGTATGGACGATAATGAGGCCCTTCTCGCCTTCCTTCGTTGCCATGATCTTGTCGCGAGCGGCCTTCTTCTTGGCCATCTTCATGGCATGGCGCGCGGTGTCGTCGACAACCGCTTCCGGCGCGTCAGTCGTATTTGGTTCGGTCATGGTCCCTTCCGTTGCTTGACAAGGGGGCAGCTTCTGCCTCAGGTGGAGCCGCGCTGGTTCCTGTCTTATAGGCAGGCGAAGAGGGAATGCGACAGGGGAATGCGACCGATAGGCCGCCGATCCCGAAGCGCAGCCGCCCCCGCGACCGTGACCGGAGAGGCCACCCAAACCACTGGCATAAGCCGGGAAGGGGGATGGCCGAGGGCTGCCGCCCACTCCGCAAGCCGGGAGACCTGCCAGCGCGTGAAGAATGTTGAGGGCGGACGGGGTGTTCCGCGACCAGCTCGGGCAGGCGTCCCTGCCCCCGCGAGGTCATTCCGCCCGTGAAAGGAAGGCCCGCGTGACGGTCACGCTTCATGTCTGCATCACCTGCCGCCGGGGTCTTCCCGACGCTGGAGAAGGTCCGCGCCCCGGTGCCGAACTTCATGCCGCGCTTCTTGACGGCGGTGCGCCGGAAGGCGTCCGCATCGTTTCGGCCGAGTGTCTTTCTGCCTGTGACAATGGCTGCAATATCGCGCTGAGCGGGCCGGGCCGCTGGTCCTATGTCTATGGCCATATGGATCCGGCCAAGGATGTACCTGACATTCTGGCCGGTGCGGCCGCCTATGCAAAAACCTCAGACGGGATCGTGCCCTGGCGCGAACGCCGGCAGATATTCCGCAAGCAGAGCCTTGCCCGTATTCCCCCGATGGAGACCTAAATGACTGAACTCGCAAAGATTCCCGTTACCGTCATTACCGGTTTCCTCGGTGCTGGTAAAACCACGCTGATCCGTCATCTGATGGCCAATCCGCAAGGCAAGCGGCTTGCCGTCCTGGTGAACGAGTTTGGTTCCCTGGGCGTAGACGGCGACATCCTCAAAAGCTGCGCCGACGAAAACTGCCCGGTGGAAAACATCGTCGAACTGGCGAACGGCTGCATCTGCTGTACCGTTGCAGACGATTTCATCCCGACGATCGAGGCCTTAATGGCTCTGCCACAGCGGCCCGATCACATCTTGATCGAAACCTCTGGCCTCGCGCTGCCGAAACCACTTCTGAAGGCGTTCGACTGGCCCGCGATCCGCTCGCGTATCACCGTCGATGGCGTTGTGACCCTCGCCGATGCTGAAGCGGTGGCGGCTGGCCGGTTTGCACCCGATGAGGCTGCTGTCGAAGCCCAACGTGCGGCGGACGAAAGCCTTGACCATGAAACGCCGCTGTCGGAAGTGTTCGAGGATCAGATCGCCTGTGCCGATATCGTGCTTCTGTCGAAGGCTGATCTCGCTGGCGTTGCTGGCCTGGCCGAAGCCCGCCGGGTGATAGAGGCGGAGTCGCCGCGCAAGCTGCCGATTCTCCACATGGAGGAGGGCCGGATCGATCCGCGCCTGATTCTGGGCCTGAACTCCGCTGCCGAAGATGATCTTGCCGCGCGCCCGTCACATCATGATGGACATGACGACCACGAACATGACGACTTCGACACCGTTGTCGTGGCGCTGCGTGAAATATCGGACCCTGAAGCACTGAAGGACGCCATCGTCCGCTTGTCGCGCGAACAGAACATTCTCCGCGTGAAGGGCTATGTGGCCGTGACCGGCAAGCCGATGCGCCTTCTGGTGCAAGCTGTGGGCGAGCGGGTCCGCACGCAATACGACCGCCCGTGGGGTGACGAGCCGCGACAGTCACAGCTTGTCGTCATTGGCGAGCATGATGACGTGAACATTGACGCAATCCGCACCGTTCTGGGGGCATAAGCGCATCCATGCACGTTGTCTTTCGCGAAAGTCATGGGCTGGAGGAAACTGACACGCCCACCGATCTCGGTCAGGAAACGGCCGAGTTGGTGGTATTGTCGTTCTCTGACAGTGACCTTGGGGCTTTTGCGGCAGGCTGGCATCGGGCTTCGGGTGGTTTGCCATCGCTGCGGCTGGCCAATCTGGTGGCGCTCAGACATCCACTGTCGGTCGATACTTATGTCGAGCGGACACTGGACGCGGCCAAGGGCATCCTTATCCGGCTGATCGGCGGCGAGAGTTATTGGTCCTATGGACTGATGCAGGTACAGGATCTGGCGCGCCGGAACGGCATCGCGTTGGCGGTTCTGCCAGCCGATGGGCGCGAAGATGCGCGGCTTGATGCGTTGTCGACGCTTCCGGTGTCGACCTTGCGTCGACTTTCTGCCCTGTGCGACGCGGGCGGAGCGGTCGCGGCGCAGGCGGCGTTGCAGCAGTTGTCGCTTGCGGCAGGACTGTATTCGGGCCCGGTTGTTGGTGACAAAACCGTGCCGGAGTTTGGCTTCTACCTCCCAGGTGCCGGGGTCGTACCCGCACCCACTGCGGAAGCCGAGCCACTCGCGGTCGTGTGCTTCTATAGGTCTTACCTGACTTCGGCTGATACAGACCCTGTTGATGCGATGATCGGAGCACTGAACGATCGCGGTTTCAAGGCCATTGGATTGTTCGCCACCAGCCTGAAAGCCCCAGCAGCATCCGACTGGATCGCAGAAGAAATGCGGCGGCTGGGACCAGCAGCAATCGTCAATGCAACAGCGTTTTCGGCGAAGGGTAGCGATGGATCAACGTCACCGCTCGACGTTGCCGGTTGTCCGGTGTTTCAGGTCGCCTTGTCGACGGCGCGGCGGAAAGAATGGGCTACCTCGGATCGCGGTCTGTCGCCCGCCGATCTGGCAATGCATGTGGTCCTGCCAGAAGTCGACGGACGGATTTTCGCGGGTGTCGTCAGCTTCAAGCAACCATCGAAGCGTGACGCGGACCTGCAATTCTCACGCTTCGCCCACCGCGCCGATCTGGTGCGAGTTGCTGCAGTTGCGGATCGGGTCGCGGGCTGGTGGCGGCTTTCGCAAACTCCATCGTCAGAGCGCAAGCTGGTGGTGATCTTGTCTACCTATCCCGGAAAGGTGCATCAACTTGCTCATGCTGTCGGGCTTGATGCTTTGGCATCGACCGAGGCGGTTTTGGGAGCGCTGCAGGCAGAGGGCTACACGACAAATTCCGGAGCGGATCTGGGGCCGGCATTGCTTTCAGACAAGCTGAGTTGGCCTGTTTCTGCTTATTTAGAGTCTGTTTCTACCCTTCCTCCGCCGCTCCGAGACGCGCTCTTTGCGGCTTGGGGCGACGTGAAGAGCGACCCGCTGATCGATGGGGATGCTTTCCGGTTTGCGTCAGTCCGGCGCGGCAACTGCATTGTGGCGCTGCAGCCGGAACGTGGCGACGTGCAATCCCGAAGCGACGATTACCACGACCTCGCCCGCACCCCGCGCCATTCCTATGTGGCTTTCTATCTGTGGCTCCGCTCGCAGGGCATCCATGCGCTGGTCCACATCGGAGCCCACGGGACGCTGGAATGGCTACCCGGAAAGTCAGTGGCACTCTCCACCGATTGCTGGCCCGAAGCGCTGACAGGCGATGTGCCCATCATCTATCCGTTCATCGTTAACGATCCCGGTGAGGCCGCGCAGGCCAAACGACGGATCGGTGCGGTGACGATTGGCCATCTGCCGCCACCGCTGGCGCAAAGTGCAGTCCCGGATGGCTTGATGCGGCTCGAACGCCTGCTTGATGAGTATTCCACGGCTGACGGGCTTGACCCGGCGCGGCGCGACCGGCTGATCGCCAGCCTTCGATCTGAAGCACAGGCTGCGGGCGTCGAGGCCGACCTTGGTATTCCGGCCGAGGCGTCTCCGGCCGAGGCAATTACGCGGATAGACAGATTTGTCTGTGACATCAAGGAAAGTCAGTTCGGCGAAGGGCTTCATGTCTTTGGCTCCGGCGCTTGCGGTGCGGAAGAAACTGCCGGGTTGCTAGCAGCACTTGATGGGCGGCGGGTCGAGGGCGGGCCATCCGGCTCTCCCTATCGTGGGCGCAGCGATGTTTTGCCAACTGGCCGCAACCTGTTCACCACGGATCCCCGCGCCGTTCCTTCGCGCGCGGCGCATGGACAGGGCGTAAAATTGGCCGAGGAGTTGCTCCGCAAGCATCTGCAAGACCACGGCGACTGGCCGAAATCGCTGGTTGTGGACCTTTGGGGGTCGGCGACGATGCGCACCGCTGGCGAAGAGTTTGCGATGGCGCTGCATCTGGCGGGGCTATCTCCTCGCTGGGATGAGGGGTCCGAGCGGGTTTCGGGCTTCGAGGTCGTACCGCTTGCACTATTGCGGCGGCCACGTATTGACGTGACCCTGCGGGTTTCGGGCCTGTTCAGAGACGTTTTTCCCGGCCTTGCTCAACTGTTTGAATCCGCCGCCGAAGCCTTGGCTCTGCGAGAGGAAGATGCGTCAGATAACCCTTACAAGTCACTCTCGCCGCGAGTGTTCGGCCCCAAGCCCGGCCTTTATGGTCTGGCGATGACAGACGCCGTCGAAGACTACAGCGACGAAGGTCAAACCCGTGCGGGAGAGGCATGGCTGCAAGGTTCTGAGTGGGCCATCGACGCCAAAGGCGAAACGCGTCGGGCGCGAGCGGCGCTTGAGAGCCGGGTGCGGGAGTCCGACGGGTTCGTCCATGTTCAGGATCTTTCGGAAACAGACGTGCTGGTCGCGTCAGACTACGCCGCACATGAGGGCGGCTTTGCAGCCGCCGTTGCCCGACTGGGTGGCGAGGCCCGGGCGCTCTACCACCTCGATGCAACGCAGCAGGATCGACCTCGCGCGCGAACCTTGACCGAAGAGATTGGCAGGGTTGTTCGCGCGCGCGCCGCCAATCCAGTTTGGGCCGATGGCATGATGGCACATGGTTTCCGTGGTGCCGCTGAAATTGCCGCCACGCTCGACCATATGGCGTCTTTTGCGAACCTGACCCGCGCGCTGCCACCCCATTTGTTTGACCTTTACCACGACGCGACGCTTGGCCGCGATGACATCGTCAGCTTCATGGAGCGTGAGAATCCTGCTGCATTGCAGGCCATGCGCAACAAGTTCGCTGCCCTGCGTGATGCCGGACTTTGGGTCACGCTACGCAACTCGATTGCGGCGGCAATGGAGGGGAGCGCGGGATGAATACTGTGTCTCACCAACCTGAAATCAAAGGATGGTGCCCCGGCGCGCTGCGTCCGATGATGTCGGGCGACGGTCTGGTGGTGCGCGTGCGGCCACGTGGCGGGCGCCTTTCGCCGGAGCAGGCTAAAGGTATCGCAGACCTTGCCGCTCAATACGGAAACGGTCTTATCGACCTGTCTGCCCGCGCCAACGTTCAGGTGCGTGGCCTGTCGGACAAAACCCACGGGCCAATGGTCGACGGATTGCGCGGGCTTGGCCTGACCGACATGTCTACCGAAGCAGAGGCGCGCCGCAATATCGTGGTGACGCCCTTCTGGCAGCATGGCGATGGCACGTCCGAGCTCGTCCGCGCCCTGACCGACGCGCTTGCATTGTCCGACGGACCGCAAACGCCCGGCAAGTTCGGCTATGCGGTCGATTGCGGGCCGGCGCCGGTTCTCCAGTCGGTATCCGCTGACATACGGATCGAACGCGGCAATGGCGGTGGTCTGATCGTGCGCGCCGATGGCAGCGACTACGGGGCCGGTGTCACAATGGAAACGGCTGCGGCTACTGCCTTGGAGCTTGCGCGCTGGTTTATGGACGCGGGTGGCTCGTCTGACGGACGTGGAAGGATGGCCGCACTATTGGCCCGAGGCGTGACCCTGCCCGAGCGTTTTGCCACGACAGGCGCGATACGGCCGACGAACAATCAGCCAGCGCCCGGCCCTTCGGCTCAGGGCTTCCTTGTGAGCTTTCCGTTTGGTCAGATGCATGCAAGCACACTGTCTGACCTCTCTGCTTTCGGCTTCCTGCGCGTTACACCTTGGCGGATGATGCTGATCGAAGGCGCCGCCAAAGCGCCGGAAATCAGCAATCTTATCACCGATCCCCATGACCCGCTCTTGCGCGTGGTGGCTTGTACCGGCGCGCCGGGCTGCCCACAGGCGCTAGGGGCGACACGGCCCTTCGCAGCAGCCCTGGCGGCCAGGCTTCCCCAAGGCACGCTTGCCCATGTGTCGGGTTGCACGAAAGGCTGCGCGCACCCCTCGGCCGCCGCGCTGACACTTGTTGCGCGGCGTTCGGGCACATTTGACCTTATCCACGACGGCAAGGCATCCGATCTGCCCGAACGCACTGGACTCTTGCCCGAGAACCTTGTCTCGACCCCTGACCTTCTGACCGAGTTATCGAATGCCCCATAGCTACCAGACTGACGGCGCAGCCATCTACCTTGAAAGCTTTGCCATGATACGGGCAGAGGCCAATCTTGGGCGGTTCACCCCCGAGGAGGAGGTCGTCGTGGTCCGCATGATTCATGCCGCCGGAATGGTGGGGCTAGAGGAGCATGTGCGCTTTTCGCCCGGTATGGCGATCGCGGCGCGGGCTGCGCTTGAAGCTGGCGCGCCTGTCCTGTGCGATGCGCGGATGGTCAGCGAGGGAATAACCCGCACTCGTCTGCCGCATGACAATCAGGTTATTTGCACGCTGCATGATCCGCGCGTCGTGGCAATGGCCAAGGAAATGTCGAACACGAGGTCTGCCGCGGCGCTTGAACTCTGGCGACCGCATCTGGAAGGGGCTGTGGTCGCGATCGGCAATGCGCCGACCGCGCTTTTCCACCTGTTGAACATGCTTGAGGACCCGTCTTGTCCGCGTCCGGCAGCCATCATCGGCTGCCCGGTGGGATTTGTCGGTGCGGCAGAGTCGAAGGCGGCACTGATGGAGGATCTGCCCGTGCCATCCGTGATCGTTGAAGGCAGGTTGGGCGGTTCGGCGATCACCGTTGCCGCCGTAAACGCCTTGGCAAGCCGGAAGGAATGACGATGGGTCAGGTCATATGCGTCGGTCTTGGGCCGGGCGACCCCGACCTGATGAGCGTGCGGGCTGATCGGTTGATCCGTTCTGCGCAGCATGTGGCCTACTTCCGCAAGGGCGGGTCACAGGGACAGGCGCGCCGCATTGTCGAAGGGATGCTGGCGGCGAACGCAACTGAACATGCGATGGAGTATCCGGTTACGACCGAGATCCATTTCTCGGACCCTGAGTACAACCGCCAGCTTGCTGCCTTCTATGAAAACTGGGCGACAAAATTGGCGAAACTGGCCGAAACAGACACTGTTTTGGTCCTGTGCGAGGGCGACCCTTTCTTTTATGGCTCATTCATGCATCTCTACACCCGGCTTCAAGGGCGCGCGCAGCTTGAGGTCGTTCCGGGCATTACCGGAATGTCAGGCTGCTGGACGGCGACAGGCACGCCGATCACTTGGGGTGATGATGTGCTGACTGTGGCAATGGCAACGTTGCCCGAGGAGGAATTGGCGCGACGCGCGGCAGAGACTGATGCGCTGGTGGTCATGAAGATCGGGCGCAACCTGCCGAAGCTGCGCCGTGCACTTGAAAAGGCCGGCAAGCTTGAAGCCGCGTGGCTGATAGAACGTGGCACAATGCCAGACCAGCGGGTGATGAAACTCGTCGACGTTCAAGAGGCGCCCTATTTCTCGATCGCAGTCGTCCACGGACAGGGGCGGCGTCCATGAGCGGTTGGCTGGCAGTGGCCGGGCTCGGACCGGGTGACGAGGCGCTTGTCACTGACGAGGTTCGCGCGGCACTGGCCGAGGCGACCGATGTGATCGGCTACATTCCCTATGTAGCCCGGGTTGCACCACGCGAGGGTCTGACACTGCATCCATCGGATAACCGGGTCGAACTCGACCGGGCCAATCACGCTTTGGATCTGGCGCATGCCGGACGCAAGGTGGTGATCGTTTCATCAGGCGATCCGGGCGTATTTGCAATGGCGGCGGCGCTGTTCGAAGCTCTGGACGATCGCGACAGTCCCGAAATCTACGACATCCGCATCCTGCCTGGCATCACCGCCATGCTGGCGGCGGCCGCGCGGTTGGGTGCGCCCTTGGGACATGACTTCTGCGCAATCAATCTTTCCGACAATCTGAAGCCATGGGATCTGATCGAAAAGCGGCTCCGGCTTGCTGGTCAGGCGGGGTTTGCGATGGCCTTCTACAATCCTCGTTCATCGTCGCGGCCCGCCCATTTTGCGCGTGTGCTGGATATCCTACGCGAGGAATGCGGGCCACAGACGTTGATTTCCTTTGCCCGTGCGGTAACGACGCCCGAGGAGCGCCTGCGGACAGTCACGCTGGCCGAGGCCACGCCGGACATGGCAGACATGCGGACGATGGTGATTGTCGGCAACCGCGATACGCGGCGGGTTGGGTCGTTTGTCTATACGCCAAGGCGGGTCGGATGACCGAGCCAGTCCAGAACCTCGATCACGGACCCCACGACATGGCGCGTCGGCAAGGCTGGCCTGTCGATCAGAATGACTGGAATCCGCAGGATTCGAGCCGCTTTCAGCTTGGCCTCGGCGCCACTTCCGCCAGCGTTCTTGGCGATGATCACCTCGATCCGGTGCTCCGACAGAAGATTCAGGTCGTCTGCCTCGGTAAATGGACCCCGGGCGATCACCGCTATGGCGTCGGGAAGCGGCAAGGGGCCTTCGGGCGCATCGACGAGCCGCAAAAGGTAGTGGTGGTGCGGCTTGGCAGCGAACAGCGAAAGTGTCTGTTTGCCGATCGCAAGAAAGACGCGCGCGGGTTCGTCGGGCAGCGCGTGGGCGGCGGCTTCTGTGCTGGGTACATGCTGCCAGTTGTCACCGGGTCCCGCGACCCACGCCGGACGTTCCAGCACCAGAAACGGGATGTTGGCAATGGCGCTTGCGGTCACAGCGTTACGGCTCATCTGTGCCGCGAACGGGTGGGTCGCATCGACGATATGGGTGACGCCTTCGGCCTTGAGCCACTCAACAAGCCCGTCCACTCCGCCAAAGCCGCCAATACGCATGGGCAAAGGCTGCGTGACTGGCGCGTCGGTCCGCCCGGCATAGGAAAAGACAGCGTCGATGCCAGCTTCGGCCAAGGCACGGGCCAGTGCCGAAGCTTCGGTGGTTCCGCCCAACAGCAGGACGCGCGTCATGTCTGATCCCTGGCTAACGATCATCGGTCTGGGCGAAGATGGACTGGCAGGGCTGTCAGAGGCAAGCCGTGCCGCGCTGAAAGATGCTCGGATCATCTTCGGCGGACCCCGGCATCTTGACCTCGTAGATGGAGCAAAACGCGGCCGAGCCTGGCCTGTACCGTTTTCAATCGACCCTATTCTGGCGGAAAGGCCGGGTGGCAAAGTCGTCGTGGTAACGTCAGGCGATCCGTTCTGGTATGGTGCCGGGGGTAGCTTGTCGCAGGTTCTCTCTCCCCCCGAATGGATTGCCCATCCAGCCCCTTCAACCTTTGGCCATGCCGCTGCGCGGATGGGTTGGCGGATCGAGGATACCATCTGCATCGGTCTTCATGCCGCGCCGTTCGAGAGGCTGCTGCCACATCTGAATGATGGTCAGCGCTTCATTTGCCTGGTGCGGGACGGGTCCGCGCCAGCCGAGTTGGCACGCTGGCTGACTGCGCACGGTTTTGGCTGTTCTGAAGTGACGGTTCTGGAGGCGCTGGCCGGGCCGCGAGAGCGTGTGCGGACTGTATGCGCCAATACCTACGATCTGGCAGATGTGACCGCGCCAGTAGCCTTGGCCTTCCTGGCGAAGGGGGCGAAAGGCCTGCAACAGTCAAATGGCCTGCCAGACGACCAGTTTGCCAGCGACGGCCAGATCACCAAGAGCCCGATCCGCGCCCTGACGCTTGCTGCTTTGGCGCCACGCGCAGGTGAGGTGCTTTGGGATCTTGGGGCAGGGTCTGGCTCGATTTCGGTCGAATGGTGCCTGTCTGCGGCAGGCGCAACAGCACATGCGCTTGAGTCACGCGCAGACCGGGTGAAGAATATAGTGCAAAACGCACGGGCTTTCGGACTGGATCATCGGTTGGCGGTGCATGAAACACGCTGGCAAGACAGTCTGGCGAAACTTCCACAGCCCGCCGCGGTTTTCGTCGGCGGCGGGGTGGATTCGGCCGGATTAGAGACACTTTGGCAGGCGATTCCTGTCGGAGTGCGGTTGGTTATCAACGCTGTCACGTTGGAATCTGAGGCTTTGCTGATGCTATCCCACCAAACTCATGGTGGAGAACTTTTCCGGTTCGACGTGGCGCGAGCCATGGCGATTGGCCGGATGCAGGGATGGACGCCGTCGCGCCCGGTCGTTCAATGGAGTGTGGTGAGATGAGAGTCGCTGGTCTGGGGTTCCGCGGGGCGGCTACATTCGAATCGCTCAACAACGCGCTGGAAAAGGCAGGTGGTCAGGTCGAAGCACTTGCCACGGCGGAAACCAAGGCAGGAGCGCCCGCGATCCGGATTCTGGCCAAGGCGCTGGAACTGCCGCTTCTGTCGATTTCGCGTGACCGGCTTTCCGAGCAGGTGACGCTGACTCAATCGGAAAAAGTAGCTGTGCGCTTTGGCACGGGATCCGTCGCCGAGGCGGCAGCGTTGGCTGCGGCTGGCGAAGGGGCGTGGCTTTTGGGTCCACGGGTGATTTCGGACGATGGTCTGGCAACCGCCGCCATCGCAGAGAGGGAAGACAGGAAATGACAGTACATTTCATTGGTGCCGGTCCGGGCGCGCCGGACCTTCTGACCCTGCGAGGACGCGACCTGATCGCCACATCTCCAGTTTGCCTTTATGCTGGTTCGCTGGTCCCGGAAGCAATCCTTGCGCATTGCCCGCAGGGCGCGCGAATCGTGAATACGGCGCCACTGTCACTGGACGAGATCGTTGCCGAGATCGAGGCCGCTCATCTGGCCGGGCAGGACGTGGCACGCTTGCATTCAGGCGATCTTTCCGTGTGGTCGGCAATGGGCGAACAACTCCGCCGCCTGCGCGCGCTCGGTATCCCCTATGACGTGACGCCCGGAGTTCCGTCTTTTGCCGCCGCCGCGGCGACGCTCGGGGCCGAGTTGACCCTTCCGGGTGTGGTCCAGTCGGTCGTGCTGACCCGTACATCTGGGCGTGCCACCTCGATGCCGCCCGGAGAGACACTTGAGAACTTCGCCAGGACGGGGGCGGTTCTGGCGATTCACCTTTCGGTGCATGTTCTGGACCGCGTAGTCGGGCAGTTGACTCCCTACTACGGAGCCGATTGTCCGGTTGCAGTGATCTGGCGCGCCAGTTGGCCCGACGAGCGGGTAGTCCGCGCGACACTGGCCACGCTGGAAACGGCCGTCGGGGCCGAGATGGAACGGACGGCGCTGATCTTCGTGGGCCATTCGATTGGTGCCGAGGATTTCGACGAAAGCAGGCTCTACGCAGGCGATTATGATCGCCGCTATCGCCCGGTCGGAACCGAGCCAAGATTCCCGGACACCAAATGACTCCGCCCGGCCTGATCATTTCGGCTCCCGCCTCCGGGACCGGCAAGACCACGCTGATGCTTGGTCTGCTTGCTGCATTTCGCGCGGCCGGGCTGACCGTGCAACCGTTCAAGAGCGGGCCGGACTACATCGATCCGGCATTTCACAGCGCAGCATCCGGGCGGCCATCGTACAACCTTGAAAGTTGGGCGATGACGTCTGGGCGCATTGCGGGCCTTCTTGGTGCCGCTGAAGGGGCCGATCTGATCCTTGCCGAAGGTTCGATGGGTCTTTTTGACGGCGTGGCGCGAAAAGGCGAGACCGGCACAGGCGCCAGCGCCGATCTTGCGGCGCTGACCGGATGGCCCGTCATTCTGGTTCTTGACGTGTCTGGACAGGCGCAATCAGCCGCCGCCGTGGCAAAGGGTTTCGCCGAAATGCGGCCGGGCGTTCGTGTGGCAGGTGTGGTCCTGAACCGGGTCGCAAGCCCGCGGCACGAGTCCTTGGTGCGCAGCGGGATGGAGTCTGCAGGCATCCGTGTCTTTGGCGCGCTGCCGCGCAAGGCGACCATCGAAATGCCGGAACGGCATCTGGGGCTGGTGCAGGCAGAAGAGACACCTGAACTCGACCGGATCATTGCGGAAGCTGGCGTTTTCATCGCGGAAAACCTTGATATCGCCGCCCTGCGCGCCATTGCCGCTCCGTCGGCGCTTGGCGGTGGGCCGGCTGCGGTTGTGCCGCCCGGTCAACGAATAGCTCTGGCGCGCGACGCAGCGTTCTCTTTCGTTTACCCCCATCTCTTGAATGGCTGGCGCAGCGCGGGTGCCGAGATTCTGGCCTTCTCACCGCTCGCCGACGAGGCCCCAGACGAGTCAGCTGATTGCTGCTGGCTTCCGGGGGGCTACCCCGAGCTTCATGGCGCCAAGATTGCCGCTTCGGCCGGTTTCCGTCATGGATTGAAACGATTTGCCGAGAGCCGCTCGGTACACGGCGAGTGCGGTGGCTATATGGCGATGGGCGCAGGGCTGATTGACGCCAAAGGGCAAAGGCACGAGATGGCGGGGCTGCTTGGCCTTGTGACGTCATTTGAAAAGCGCCGGATGCACCTTGGCTATCGGCTGGCTACGCTGGCCGAGGCCGTTCCCGGATATCCGACTGGCGCGCGGCTTCGCGGACACGAGTTTCACTATTCGACAATCCTCGACCAACCCGATATGGCGCTCGCCAACGTCTCGGACGCCAATGGCGAACCGGTGTCGGAAACCGGTTCAAGGCGCGGCCGTGCGACCGGAACGTTCTTTCACCTGATCGCGGAGGCGACATGAGCGGGTTTGTCAGTTTCGTCTCATCCGGTCCCGGCGATCCGGAACTGTTGACTTTGAAGGCGATAAACCGTTTGCAGAACGCCGATGCGGTGCTGTTTGACGATCTGTCGGCTGGCCCGATCCTCGAACACGCGCGTCCTGGGGCCGATCTTGTCGGCGTCGGCAAACGCGCCGGGCGCCCGTCGCCCAAGCAAGATCATGTCAGCCGCTTGTTGGTCGATTACGCCCGAACCGGAGCGAGAGTGGTTCGCCTCAAGTCGGGAGATTCGGGTCTTTTCGGGCGGCTGGAAGAGGAAACCACAGCGTTGACGGCGGCCGGGATCGACTATGAGATCATTCCCGGCGTGACATCGGCGATGGCGGCGGCTGCGGCTGCGGGCATTCCGCTGACCCGGCGCTTGACGGCGCGGCGCGTGCAGTTCGTAACCGGACATGACGTAACCGGAAGCCTGCCGGAAGACCTTAACATCGCTGCATTGGCTGATCCTGCAGCGACGACAGTGATCTTCATGGGCAAGCGCACGTTTGGCGAGCTTACCCTAAGGCTGACGGCGGCCGGCATGTCACCCGATACGCCGGCGATACTTGCAGAAAGCGTGTCTACTCCGGCCCAAAAGATAATTCGAGGCACGCTTTCTACGATGGAAAAGCTTATAGCGGACGAGGCCTCCGATGGCCCGGCACTCATCTTGCTTGGCCCGCTGGCGGACGGCAAATGACTTTGACGGTTGTAACTGTCTGCGCCTCCTGTCCTGCAGGGCAAAGTGGCTTGGCAGAAGAGCTGCGCACTGCTTTTGGTTTCAAGCGACTGCCTCTTGAAGTGCGCGAGGTGGACTGCATGTCAGGCTGTACACGCCCCTCCTCTGTTGCTTTCCGCGCGCAAGGCAAGACCGCATATCTGTTCGGCGAGATCACCGGGGAAGACGTGCCCGATCTGGTCATATTCGCTCGACTTTATCTCGAGTCGATCGATGGCAATCTCACCGATGCGCGCCCGCTTGGCAGCCTACGCACAAAGGCCATCGCACGAATCCCCGGCTGATTTGCCACAGGCGTCGCACATGGGCGGCGCGCTGCCGCTTTTCCGCCTTGACCGCCAAGGCACTGTCAGGCCACATGGCTTTGCACGGTGTCCCAAGGTCGCAAAGCGGCCGGGACTGAAACGGGAATGGGGAAGGGTGGACCAAAGGCGGCACCCGAAACCTCAACCGCCCCCGCGACTGTAAGCGGCGAGCGGCTTTCCAAGGGCCACTGGTTCGGGTAACCGGATCGGGAAGGCGGAAGGCAGGCTTTGACCCGCGAGTCAGGAGACCGGCCGTGCGTGAAGGCAACGCGAAATGCCGTCGGGTGGACGGCCAAGGAGAATGACTATGAACGCGATGACCAACTCTTCCGCCAAATCGGGCTCTGCGATCCTTTCGATCGTCTTCGTGGCGCTGATCGGCGTGACCACGCTTTTCGTTGCAGGCCACGCCCAGTCGGCGACCCTGCATGATGCCGCACACGATGTGCGTCACTCAACCGGCTTCCCCTGCCACTAAGGCACGGACCTCGGTCCATTCATGATCCAACGTATGCTGGCCAGCGCTTTGTTCGCTGGCTTTGGGGCGGGGCTGCTTGCGGCTCTGCTTCATTTCGCTTTCGTCCAGGAGAAGATCCTTCTGGCCGAAGAATATGAATCGGGCGCGCGCGTGCATTTCGGTGGGGTAGCTGACGCCGAAGCCCACCAGAACATGACGCACGACCATGGCACAGCCGAAGCCGCCGCACCGGAAGGTGAGGCAGCAACGGCAACGGCAGAGCCTGCGACGGAAGGCGCAGAGCCAGCCGGAGGTCACCAACACGAACATGGCGCCTCGGGAGAAGAACCGTCGCCGCTGAAACGCAACACGATGACGGTGTTGTTCTTTGGCCTCACCTATGTGTCCTACGGGCTTTTGCTGGTGGCGGCCTTCGCGGCGGCTGAGCAGGCGGGGCACACGGTGGACCCTTCTCAGGGCCTGCTCTGGGGGCTTGCGGGATTTGTCGCCTTGCAGCTTGCTCCGGCACTGGGCCTGGCGCCGGAACTTCCGGGCACGCCTGCCGCCGATCTCACCCTTCGTCAGCTTTGGTGGTGGGGCACTGTTATTGCGACTGTCTGCGGTCTGGTCACACTTGCCTTCGGCAAGGGGCCCCTGCGCTGGGTCGTCGGGATTGCGCTCCTTGCGGC
>JBATMT010000352.1:0-2128 GCA_049289975.1 Paracoccaceae bacterium
AGTCTACGCTGTCCCAACCATTGCCAAGCGCCCCTCCTCTCTTCCCGTTGCCCCCTATCCCAAAGCGCTCCGCGCCACGCCGCGCCCGCAGCGCGCCGCGATCCTGACCCGTCGCTATGAAACCGCCTGGCTGACGCAGGACGGCAGTGTCGATACCGCAACCCGCATCGCCCCGGCGCTTCCGCAGTTCGAGGAAGCCTTCTCGGCCATCGCCCGCGGCACCCTGATCGAAACCACGCAGGGCTTTTGCGCAGTCGAAGATCTTCAGCCCGGCATGACGGTCCTGACGGCAGAGGGCCGTACCGAGACGATCACCTGGATTGGCTCGATGACCCTTTTCCCGCCGAACACGATCCCCGGCATCGAATCTTCGAAACTGACCCGCATCACCGCCGAAGCCTTTGGACCCGGCCGCCCGATGCCCGACCTGATGCTGGGCGCTCAGGCCCGCGTCTTGCTCAAGGGCGGTCGTTGCCGCTCGACCGGCCATGACGCCGCTTATGCGATGGCTGCCAAGATGATCGACGGAGAAAGCATTGTCGAAGTGACGCCGGTTGCTCCGGTGACCATGTTCCACGTCGTTCTGGCCCGCCACGGCTCGCTGCGCTGTGCAGGCATCGAAGTCGAGGCCTATCACCCCGGCAAGAACTACGCCGAGCGTTTCGACCCACAACTGGCAGCACTGTTCCTGGCGATGTTCCCACACATGAAGTCGATCACCGAATTCGGCACCATGGCTCATCCGCGCCTGTCGGCGGACGAGACCGAAGACCTGATCGCCGCCTGAAAGCTTCGAAAATCGCGTGATGGCCCGCAGTCTTCCGGGCCATCCGTCGCCTTGAAGCGCACAAACCGCGCCTCGGGCAGACCTTAGCCCAGCCGCGCGATGCGCGCTTCAAGCACGTCAAACGGCACGCCCGGCTGGTCCTTGGCGCAGCGGATGACCAGCGAGGTCTTGACGCTGGCCACATTGTTGGCCTTCAGAAGTTCCTCGGTCAGGAAGTTCTGAAAGCTCGACAGGTCCGGCGCCACGCATTTCAGGATGAAGTCGATCTCGCCGTTCAGCATGTGGCATTCGCGGACCAACGGCCAGTCACGGCAGCGCTGCTCGAAGGCCGACAGATCGGCTTCGGCCTGCGAATTCAGCCCCACCATCGCGAACACATGCACTTCAAAGCCCAACTCACGCGGGTTCACGTCGGCGTGGTAGCCGCGGATATATCCCGCCTCTTCCAGCGTCCGCACCCGGCGCAGGCACGGTGGCGCAGAAATCCCCACGCGGCTGGCCAGTTCGACGTTGGTCATCCGACCGTCCGCCTGTAGCTCCGACAGGATCTTGCGGTCGATCTCGTCGAGTTTGTGGCCGGCCATCAGGTGATCTCCTTGAAAATTTTGCGGAACTTACCGTTATGGGCAGAAATGCGCAATATTCTTTCGCTCTTCGGTAATTTCCGAACGCGAGGTCACGCAAAGCGCCCTTCCCGAACGGTGCGCGGCTGATTATATGCGATGGCGACATTTGTGAAGGGGCACGAACCATGACCACTATTCGCCATACCAAGGTTCTGATCATCGGTTCCGGCCCGGCGGGCTACACTGCGGCCGTCTATTCGGCGCGCGCCATGCTCAACCCGATCCTCGTGCAGGGCATCCAGCCCGGCGGGCAGCTGACCATCACGACCGAAGTGGAAAACTGGCCCGGCGACACGCATGTACAGGGACCAGAGTTGATGGTCCGCATGGAAGAACATGCCCGCGCCATGGGGACCGAGATCATCTCGGACCATATTTCCTCGCTCGACCTGTCCAAGCGCCCCTTCACCGCCAAAGGCGACAGCTGCACCACCTACACCGCAGACGCCGTAATTCTTGCGACGGGCGCGCAGGCCAAATGGCTGGGCATCCCGTCCGAGGAAAAGTTCAAGGGGTTTGGTGTTTCCGCCTGCGCCACCTGCGATGGCTTCTTCTATCGCGGGAAAGAGGTCGTGGTGATCGGCGGCGGCAATACCGCCGTGGAAGAGGCGCTGTTCCTCACCAACTTCGCCACCAAGGTCACGCTTATCCACCGCCGCGACACATTGCGCGCGGAAAAGATCATGCAAGACCGCCTGTTCAAGCACCCCAAGAT
>JBATMT010000353.1:0-1896 GCA_049289975.1 Paracoccaceae bacterium
GCTTTACAACGCGCTGCCAGTGAAGGCGGCGGCGTTTTCGGCGCCGATGTGGGGCATCCGTATCCACCCGGCCCTGCGACCAGTTGCCTGGGCGCTGTCCAGCGTCGGGCGGACTTTCGGACGTGGACATCTCTATGCACCCGGAACCTCGCCCAAGACCTATGTGGCCGAAGCCCCGTTTGCGGATAATGTGCTGACAACAGACGCCACGATGTACGCCTTCATGCAGCGGCAAGTGACGCAGCATCCGGACCTCGCTTTGGGCGGGCCGTCGCTGCACTGGTTGAACTCGGCACTGTTCGAATGCCTTGATCTTCAGCGCAAACCGTCGCCAAAGATACCGTGTTACACCGCGTTGGGCACACTTGAGCGCGTCGTCGATCCGCGTCCGATCCGTGACCGGATGGCGCGCTGGCCCGGTGGAACACTTGATATAGTTCCGGGCGCGGAACACGAGGTCATGATGGAAAATCAAGACGTTAGGACGCACTTCTACGACGCCGCCACAGCATTGTTCGACGCTAACGCCGGTTGAGTGGCCGGATCAGATCTTGACCTTCACAAAGCTGTCGCGCAGGGCGTTTGACCACGCCTCGCTCATGGCGCGGAAATCGGCGTCGCCGGCCTCTATGCGGCGCGCCATCGTGACGCGCATGGCATCGCGGCCGATGACGGCAAGATCAAGTGGCATTCCGACCGACAGGTTCGACCGCAGGGTCGAATCCATCGAGAGGAGCACAGCCTTTTGTCCGTCAGCGATGGAGGTTTGTGGGCGCACCACCCGGTCTAGGATCGGCTTGCCGTATTTATGTTCGCCGATTTGCAGGAACGGCGTGTCTTCTGTCGCCTCGATGAAGTTGCCTTCCGGGTAGACGAGGAACAGGCGCATCGCCCCGCCCTTGCGTTGACCTCCGACGATAAGCGAAGCCGAAGCGCCTTGACGCATCGTCGCGAGTTTGTCGTCGACGGATGCCCGCACGCGCGAAAGGGTGCTGCCGATGATTTCGGCAACCTTCAGCATCGTCGGCGCTTGCAGGATAGACGTTTCCGGACTCGCCTCTGGATCTTCGATGGCCTCGCGAAGCTGAGCGATTGTCGTCTGGGTGATAGAAAGGCTGCCCGCCGTCAAGATCACGATGATCCGCTCACCCGGCACCTCGAACTGGAACATCTTGCGGTAGGTAGCAATATTATCGAGTCCGGCATTGGTCCGGGTATCTGACAGCATCACCATGCCATCGTTCAGCAACAGGCCGACGCAATAGGTCATTCACAGTCTCGCACATTCACTTCGGGAAACTTTTATTGCTGAGCGTTCAAGACCGCAACAGCAACATTCATTTCTTCGTGGCTCGCGCCCATGGCTACGCCACGAATGGGCG
Source organism: Paracoccaceae bacterium (assembly GCA_049289975.1). Taxonomy (GTDB): domain Bacteria; phylum Pseudomonadota; class Alphaproteobacteria; order Rhodobacterales; family Rhodobacteraceae; genus TMP-24. The sequence continues at coordinate 1,383 of JBATMT010000353.1, forward strand.
CGGCGTCGTGAGCGTCGTAGCCGGACCCCAATCTGACATAGCGTTCGTCAGGGCAGCAGCGGTTGGCCGCATCAAACCCGATCCAGCCCAAACCTTCGACCCAGACCTCCGCCCAGGCATGTGCCGCTTCGTGGGCGAGGCCATCAGCGTCGGCGTGAAGGTATCCCGACACGTAGCGGGCAGGTAGTCCGATAGTGCGCGCCAACGAGATAAGCGCGTGGGTGTGATCCTGACAAACGCCCTCGCCCAGCGCCAACGCCTCGGCGGCTGTGGTGTGGGCCTGCGTCACGCCCGGATTATAGGCAATCGCTTCGGCAACGGCGGCGGCCAGGCGATGGGCGCAATCGAGGCCATCGTTCGCGCCAGTGGCAGCGTCGCGTGCAAGCGCAGTCAGGGCCGCATCGGCGCGGGTGGGCACGGTGTCGCGGAGATAGGCAATCGCAGGGACATTTTCGCGGTGGCCACGCAATATCCCGGCAAGATCAGTGGTTTCAACCTTGCCTTCTACCCTGAC
>JBATMT010000354.1:0-3993 GCA_049289975.1 Paracoccaceae bacterium
ACGACCCGGACCGCGCCTCCGATGGCAGAAAGAGCAATCTCACCCTTGCACAGCCGCAGCGCGTCGTTGCCAAAGACTTCCTTGCGCCAGCCATTCAGCACGGACAGATCGCGGACGCCTGCCGACAGGGCGTCAAGCTCTGAGGCGGCAGCGATGAGTTTCGGTGCAACGCCGGTTTCCTCGGACTTGGCCTTGAGCAGGACACGCAGAAGATCAGCGAGCGCCGTGTTCACCTGCAACTGTTCGCGCGACAGGTCGGGCTTGGGGAAATCTTCGGGCTTGGCTTCCATCCCGGCCTTGACCGCCGCAAGGATACCGTCGGCCACGTCGGCACGGCGGCCTTCGCGCAGGAGAAGCCGGGAGCGGCCAAGCTCTTCGAGATTGGTCGGGCGGGTAGAGGCGAGTTCCAAAAGCGCGTCGTCCTTATAGACGCGGCTGCGCGGCACATCGCGGGTCTGGGCATATTCTTCGCGGAAACGGGCGAGTTCGCGCACGACGGCAAGGAAGCGGCCCGAGGTGGTACGGGTCTTGATCTTTTCCCAGGCATCTTCGGGACGGCTGATATAGGTTTCGGGATCGACAAGAATGGCGATCTCTTCTTCGACCCATTTCTGACGATCGGTGCGCTTGAGTTCGGCGCTGAGAAACTCGTAGATGACCCGCAGATGGGTGACATCGGCCAGCGCATAGACCTGCTGCGCCTCGCTGAGCGGGCGGCGCGACCAGTCCGTAAAGCGCGAGGATTTATCAAGATTTTCGCGGGCGATCTTCTTGACCAGCGTCTCGTAACCGACCTGTTCGCCAAAGCCGCAGACCATTGCAGCGACCTGCGTGTCAAAGAGCGGCTTGGGAAAGACGTTGCCTTCGACGAAGAAGATTTCCAGATCCTGACGGGCGGCGTGGAACACCTTTACGGTGGGTTCATGGCGGAAGAGGTCATAGAGCGGTTCGAGCGAAAGACCATCGCCGAGCGGATCAACCAGAACCGCTTCGCCATCCTTACCCGGAAGCGCCATCTGGATCAGGCAGAGTTTGGAATAATAGGTGCGTTCGCGCAGAAACTCTGTGTCGATCGTGACATAGGGTTGGTCTTTGGCGGCCCCACAAAACCGGGCGAGTTCGTCTGTCGTTGTTATCGTTTTCATCGTTACCTGCGCGTCACGGGCTCATCCCGCGTCTTTGGGCCTCATAGGTCAGACCTGTGCGAAAAGGAAGAGTTTGCCCCTAATTCACAGCGGATTGTTGCGTAACGTTGCAAACTCTGCGTCGAGATAGCGGATATATGCCAAGGGCTTGGCAATAGATGCATGAATTCACAGGTAAACCGGGCTGTGGTTGCCCGCCGCAAAGCGGCGCAAGACGGCTGGGTAAAGCATGTGTTCGCGCACCAGAACCCGCTGGGCCAGCGTTTCTTCGGTGTCGCCTTGCAGGATCGGTACACGCGCCTGACCAAGAATCGGACCGGCGTCGAGATCGGCGGTAACTTCGTGGACCGAGCAGCCAGCCTCGCTGTCGCCGGCGGCGAGGGCGCGGGCGTGGGTGTGCAGGCCGGGGTATTTGGGCAGGAGCGAGGGGTGGATGTTGAGCATCCGGCCAGCGAACTGCGAAATGAAGGCGGGGGTCAGGATACGCATGAACCCGGCAAGGCAGACGAAATCGGGGCGGGCGGCGAGAAGCGGTTTCAGGATTGCGGATTCGAAGGCGGCGCGGTCGCCCTTGAAGGGCCGGTGGTCGATGGCGACGGTCGGGATGCCCTGGATCGCGGCGCGTTGCAGACCGGCGGCTTCGGGATCGTTCGACAACACCAGCACGCCGCGCGCCGGATGGTCGCCCTTCATGCTCGCCAGCAAGGCCGCCATATTGGAGCCACCCCCGGAAATAAGGATGGCTACGCGTTTCACAGGATATGCCCCCTGTAGGCGACGCCCTGCCCCTTGGTGACGTGGCCAAGGGTGTAGACTGTCTCTCCCTCCCGCTCGAAAAGGGCCTTGATCGCTTCGGCGCGGCTGGCCTCGACCACAGCGATGAGGCCGATGCCGGAGTTGAAGGTCTTGAGGAGTTCGGCTTGGCTGAAGCCTGCGGTCTGGGACAGCCAGCGGAAGACCGGCGGCAAGGTCCATGACGACAGGTCGATTTCGGCCCCGAGGCCATCTGGCAGGACGCGCGGCAAGTTCTCGGTCAGGCCGCCCCCGGTGATATGGGCAAGACCGTGGACGCCGCCTGCGCGGACCGCGGCCAGCGCCTGTTTCACATAGAGCCGGGTCGGTGCGAGCAGCACCTCGCCGAGTGAGCCAGTGGCGAAGGGGCATGGCGCGTCCCAGCCAAGGCCCGAAACCTCGACAACCTTGCGGACCAGCGAATAGCCGTTGGAGTGGACGCCGTTCGAGGCGAGGCCAAGCAGCACGTCGCCCTCGGCCACGCCCGCCGGAAGATCGCCGCCACGCTCCATTGCGCCGACGGCGAAACCGGCAAGGTCGAAGTCGCCCTTGTGGTACATGCCCGGCATTTCCGCCGTCTCGCCACCGACGAGCGCGCAGCCCGACGCTTCGCAGCCTGCGGCGATGCCGTTGATGATGCGGGTTGCCTGATCGACGTCGAGTTTGCCGGTGGCGAAGTAGTCGAGGAAGAACAGCGGTTCGGCGCCCTGACAGATCAGGTCGTTCACGCACATCGCCACGAGGTCGATGCCGATCGTGTCGACGTTGCCGGTGTCGATGGCGATGCGCAGCTTGGTGCCGACGCCGTCGGTGGCCGCGACGAGGACCGGGTCGGTGTAGCCAGCGGCCTTGAGATCAAAGAGCGCGCCAAAGCCGCCAAGCCCCGACACCGTGCCGGGACGGCTGGTGCGTTTGGCTGCCGGCTTGATCCGCTCGACGAGCGCATTGCCCGCGTCGATATCAACACCAGCATCGGCATAGGTGATGCCGTTCTTCGGTCCGGTCATGAAGTCCCCCAAAGCGCGCGTGCAACTGACGCGGCCCCCTATCGGATAAGCCCGGCCACTACAAGGTTGCAAGGGTTAAAGATTGCGGAGCCGGGTTGCGAAATCCGCATGGTTGACGACCGGGACCATTGTGCTTAGGCATTGCCCATCTCCGGTTGACTTGGTTCAATCGATCGGGGGCCTGTAGCTCAATGGTCAGAGCAGGGCGCTCATAACGCCTTGGTTGGGGGTTCGAGTCCCTCCGGGCCTACCAATTCCCCGCTTCACCCTGCCCGCCTGCTCCTCTAGGCTGCTGCGAAAATCAGCGGGGGAGCGGCATGAGCGGGCCACGGCGGATCGGGGAAGTTTCCTTCTGGTATCGTGATATAGGCGGGGCACCTGCGCAGCGGCCGCCGCTGGATGGCGATTGCACGGCGGATGTCTGTATCGTTGGCGCGGGCTATACCGGGCTCTGGACGGCTTACTATCTGAAGAAGGCCGACCCATCGCTGAACGTCGTGATCGTCGAGCGGAATTTTGCGGGTTTTGGCGCGTCGGGCCGCAATGGCGGCTGGCTGACGGGCGGGTTCGCGTGGAACCACGGGCGTTACTTGAAAGATTCGTCAGAAAGCGCCGTCCGCGCGATGGTCGGCGCGATGAACGGCACGGTGGCGGAAGTGCTGCGGGTGACGGAAGCCGAGGGAATCGAGGCCGACATCCTGCCCACCGATGAGTTGATGGTGGCGACCAATACGGCGCAATTGATCCGGATGAAGGAAGAGACCGAGCATCGCCGCCACTGGGGCGAGGAGGATCGCGTCTTTGAGATCAGCGCCGAGGAAGCCAATGCACGGGTCAGAGTGCCAGGCACTTTGGGTGGCATGCTGGTCAGGGGCGTGGCGCGGGTGCAACCTGCTAAGCTGGTGCGGGGGCTGGCGGCTGTGGTCGAGAAGCTTGGCGTGCGGATCGCCGAAGGCACAACGGTCACCGGCCTTGGCAAGGGCGAAGTGACAACCGATCGCGGCATCGTCCGCGCGCCGATCATCCTGCGCTGCACCGAGGGCTTCACC
>JBATMT010000355.1:0-1891 GCA_049289975.1 Paracoccaceae bacterium
GGTGTGGATATATGGGTGGCAAGCCACGTCGATCTTGCCAGCGTCCCGCGCATCGCGCTCATGCGTCGGCTTCTGACCGAGGCGCTTGCCCGGTCCTTGCCAGACACCTGCGATCCGGTGCCGTGACTCTCAGAACTTGCGCATTTTCCCGGCGGGCACCGTCAGCCAGTCTGGCCAAAGACCCAGCCACTGTAGTCCCGCCAGCGCAAGGCACAGTGCGACGACCACAGCAACCAGCAAGACCTTCCACATTGGCGGAGGATGCCGCGCCCATTGCGACATCCGCAGGAACCAGCGTGGGTTCATACCGGTGCGTCGTCGGTGAACCTGACCTTGCCGATAAAGGGAAGGTTGCGATTGCGCTGCGCAAAATCGATGCCATAGCCCACCACGAACTCGTCGGGGATCTCGAATCCCGTCCACGTCGCCTTGATCGCAACCTCGCGGCGCGACGGCTTGTCGAGAAGCGCGCACACTTCCAGCCGCCGTGGCTCGCGACTTTTCAGCAAACGCACAACATGGCTGAGGGTGAAGCCGGTATCGACGATATCCTCGACCACCAGCACATCGCGCCCGGCGATCTCGCCGCGCAGGTCTTTCAGTATCCGAACCTCACGAGAGCTTTCCATGCCATCGCCATAAGAGGACGCCTCAAGGAAATCGACCTCCACCGGCAGGTCGATCTCGCGAACCAGATCGGCGATGAACACGAACGAGCCGCGCAAAAGCCCCACCACCACCAGCTTGTTGGAGCCGCGGAACGAAGCGGTAATTTCCTTCGCCAGCGCCTCGACCCGCGCTGCAATGGACTTGGCCGAGATCATTTCGTCGATAACATAGGGGCGGTGCGGCATGTGACCCTCTTGATTTCCGTTTCTCCATAATCGAAACGGGCGGTCACTGTCACCGGACTTCGGACGACCCTGGGGGAGTTTCATGCCGACACATGCCGAAAAGCGCCCCCTGCCGTGGTCGGCAGACGAAATGTACGCGCTTGTCGCCGATGTCAGTCGTTACCCCGAGTTCTTGCCGTGGACAGCCGCCGCCCGCATCCGCTCGCGCACACTTCAGCTAGACGGCTCCGAGGTGATGGAGGCGGACCTGATTATCTCCTTCAAGGTATTCCGCGAACGCTTCGGCAGCCGCGTCACCCTCTGGCCCGCCGAAAAACGCATCGTCACCGAATATCTCGACGGCCCGTTCAAACACATGCGCTCGACCTGGAAGTTCATTCCGGCCGACGGCGGCGGCTCGATCGTGGATTTCTTCGTCGATTTCGAGTTTCGCAATGTGATCTTGCAAAAGGTCATCGGAGTGGTGTTCGACGAAGCCATGCGCCGCGTGGTCCGCGCCTTTGAGGCCCGCGCAGAAGCGCTCTACGGGAAACGCTGAGTTTCGAGACGGAAAAGGGCAGGGCGCTCGTTCCACCTGACGTCCCCAGCCGGAGCACCCGCCCATGCGCCCCTTGATCTTCTGCCTTCTGGTCCTTCTGTCGCCACTCACCGTCCGTGCCTCCGACCTTGCCAACGTCGATCTCGCTGACGGCCGCCGCTACCTTGGCGCTGCACCCGAGGGCATCGCAAACCCGCCGCTCGTCATCGCGCTTCATGGTGGTGGCGGCTCGCCCGAGCAATTCTCGCGCGATAGCGGCCTTGCCCCCGCTGCACTTGATGCAGGTTTCGCAATCGTCTTTCCTTCCGGCACGTCACGTCGCGCAGTCGGGCCGAAGGTCTGGAACGCTGGGTATTGCTGTGGCTACGCGCCCGCCGCCGGGATCGACGATCAGGCTTTTCTTACCCTGGTGATCAAGGACGCCATCCGCCGCTACCACGTCGATCCCTCCCGTATCTACATTACCGGCATGTCGAACGGCGCCATCCTTGCCGAAACC
>JBATMT010000356.1:0-1587 GCA_049289975.1 Paracoccaceae bacterium
GGCGAGAAGGCCGTGAAGGGCGCGGTGCGCTTCATGGCGGACAATGCCGAGAAGCTTGCATCCGAAGCCGCACCGCTGGCGGCGGTGGCAGAGGGTGTGCTGTTCACCCGCGATCTGGTGAACGAGCCTGCAAACGTGCTGACCACCAGCGATTTTGCGGCGCGGCTGGCGGCGATGCAGGAACTTGGGCTCGATGTCGAGATCCTTGAGGAGCCGGAACTGGAGAAGCTCGGGATGCGGGCGCTTCTGGGCGTGGGGCAAGGCTCGGAGAGCCCGTCGAAGGTTGTCGTCATGCAATGGCACGGCGGCAAGAAGGGCGAGAAGCCCTTTGCGTTCGTCGGCAAGGGCGTGGTCTTCGATACGGGCGGCATCTCGATCAAGCCTGCGGACGGGATGCAGGAAATGACCATGGATATGGGTGGTGCCGGTGTGGTGGCCGGTGTCATGCGGACGCTGGCCCTGCGCAAGGCCAAAGCCAATGTCGTGGGTCTGGTCGGACTGGTCGAGAACATGCCGGACGGCAAGGCGCAGCGACCGGGCGACGTGGTCCGCTCGATGAAAGGTGATACGATCGAGGTGATCAACACCGACGCGGAAGGGCGGCTGGTGCTGGCCGATGTGCTTTGGTACGCGCAGGAGCGCTTCAAGCCGACGGGGATGATCAACCTTGCGACCCTGACCGGCGCGGTCATCGTGGCGCTGGGCTTCGAGAATGCGGGCGTCTTTTCAAACGACGACAAGCTGTGTGCGGCGCTGCTGAAGGCGGCGGGGTCCGAGGGCGAGGGCGCATGGCGGTTGCCGCTGTCGCCTGCCTATGACGCAATCCTGAAAAGCCATATCGCCGACATGCGCAATTCCTGCGGGCGGCCTGCCGGGTCGATCACCGCGGCGCAATTCCTCAAGCGCTTCGTCAAGGACGAGACGCCTTGGTGTCATATCGACATTGCGGGCGTGGCCTTGCCTGCGACCGAACAAGCGCTGGTCGGGCCGAAATGCGCCTCGGGCTGGGGCGTCATGGCGCTGAACCGGCTGGTGAGGGACATGCTGGAAGGCTGATGGGCGCGGTCTATTTCTATCATCTGACGCGGTCCGATGCCGAACAGGCGCTGTCGATGCTGATCGAGAGGTCGCTTGCGGCGGGATGGCGCGTGGCGGTGCGGTTGCAAGACAGGGCGCGCGCCGAGTGGCTGGATCAGAAGCTGTGGCTTGGGCCGGAGGAAAGCTTCTTGCCGCACGGGCTGGCCGGAGGCGCGCATGATGCGATGCAGCCGGTGCTGCTGACCACCGGGGCCGTACCGGACGGGGTGCAATGCCTGATGGCGCTGGACGGCGCAGACGTGTCGGCGGCAGAGGTAGCGGCACTGGAACGGGCCTGCGTGATCTTCGATGGCAATGACGATGGCGCTGTGGCGGCGGCGCGGGTGCAGTGGAAGGTGCTGACCGGGGCCGGTCTTGCCGCGCAATACTGGAGCGAAGAAAGCGGCCGCTGGCAGAAGAAGGCCGAAAGCGGCGCGGCGTGACGCGATTTTTGGCGAAACCGCGGAACTTCACGTCCCGCACCAATTGAGAACCGGGGGACTTCATGTC
>JBATMT010000357.1:0-2179 GCA_049289975.1 Paracoccaceae bacterium
GCCCCGCGCTGAGTGCTCGTCCTTAGATGGACGAGCAGTGTTTATCAGTACTTGCCTTCTTCTTCGAACGTAGCGTGCCAATCTGCAACCAGTCCGTCGAGCGCCTCTTTCGCTGTGCCGTTTCCGGCAACAACATAGTCATGGAACCATTTCTGCGATGACTGCATCAGTGTCGCATAGGACGGCTCTGCCCAGAAGTCCTTAACGATGGCCATGCTGTCGAGGAATGTCTGCGCATAAGGCTGGCTAGTTGCAAAGCCGGGGTCCTCGACAACAGCGCGAAGCGCAGAATACCCACCGAGCTTCCACCACTTTGCCTGCACGTCTGGCTGGGCGAACCACTTGATATACGATAGCGCCGCTTCCTGCTTTTCGGAGGTTGCGACAACCGAAATACCTTGCCCGCCAAGTTGAGCGAACTGCTCGCCATCGGGACCTGCCGGGTTCACGAAATAGCCGGTCTTGTCGCCACCAACGTTGGGATCAGTGTTGAAGCCGGGCCAGGTGAAGGCGAAGTTCATCTGCATGGCGACCTGACCGGATTTGAAGGCATCTACTCCTTCACCCATGTAGGCGTTCGACATGCCCGGAGGTGAGCAGCAATCGTAGAGCGACTTGTAGTACTCCAGCCCGGCAACTGCCTTGTCGGAATTGACGAACCCTTCCATGTCATATGGCTTGTCCGGATTGTCGTACTTAAAGCCGAACGAATAAAGCACATCCATCGCGCCCATCGTAATCCCTTCGGATCCACGCTCAGTATAGATATAGGCGCCATAGACTTTCTTGCCGTCGATGTCGCGGTTCTGGAAGAATTCCGCTATGTCCTTGAGTTCGGCGAATGTTTTTGGAACGGCCAGATCACGGCCGTACTTTTCCTTGAACGCTGTCTGAAGTTCCGGACGTGCGAACCAATCCTTGCGGTAGGTCCAGCCGACCACGTCGCCAAAGGCCGGCAGCGACCAGTAGTTCGGGGTATTCTTCGGCCATTCGGAGTAGCCCACCACCGTGGCTGGGATAAAGGCATCCATCGAAATGCCATTGGCATCGAAGAAGTCGTTCAGCTTAACATACTGGCCATTCTCCGCTGCTCCCCCAATCCATTGGCTGTCGCCGATCATAAGGTCGCAGAGTTTACCGCCCGAGTTCAGTTCGTTCAGGAAGCGGTCGGCAAAGCTAGTCCAAGGCACAAACTCGAAATGCATCGTATTGCCCGATTGTGCCTCATAGTCCTTGCTCAATTCGACAAGCGCGTTTGCCGGATCCCATGCGGCCCAGCATAGCGTTAGGTCCTCACCATAGGCCGTACCCATTCCAGCAGTCATGGCCAATGACGCCGCGGTCACTAACAGTCTCGCATTCATCAGACGTTCCTCCCATTTGCCGGCCTCGGCCTCCACGCCGCGACTCTTTGCTAAAATGAGCCTAGGTGAGGTACGTACCTCATGGCAAGTCATTTTTGAGGTACGTACCTCAATGTGATTGCCAACGCACAGATATTCGGTGAAAAAGAAGGCAGGCCGACTAATCGGCTTACAACCGAGGCAATGAATGCGACCGACGACAAAGGACATTGCCAAAGCCGCTGGCGTAAGCCTTGCGACGGTTGATCGTGTCCTGAATAACCGCGCTGGTGTAAGGCAGGACACGGTCGAAAAGGTAAATAAGATCATCGAAATGATTGGTTTTGTTAGGAATTTTTCCGCAGCCAATCTTGCCCGAAGCAAAGAATATCGGTTCCTGTTTCTACTGCCGCGGAGCGGTGATCAATTCTTGAAGGAACTTGTGTCAAGAATCGCAGAGGCAAACACAGCATTCGCATCAGAGATGATGCGCGCAGAAGTTGTCCATATCCACGATAGTGATCCGCACCAGATCGCTAACTTTCTGGGTGGGCTCGATCCAACGGCCGTTGACGGGGTTGCAATCATGGCACCTGAGTCCCCTCAGGTTCGTGACGCTCAGGCCCGACTGATGGAGCGGGGTATTCACGCAGTCGCCTTTATCTCCGGTCAGGTTACCACAGGTGATGAGGACTTTGTAGGTATTGACAACCGGGCCGCAGGCGCAACCGCAGGCCGCCTGATGGGGCGGTTCGCGGATGGCCGTCCCGGCAATATTCTGGTCGTTGCCGAGACCATGCATTCACGTGATAGCCTTGAGCGACGTCTGGGTTTTG
>JBATMT010000358.1:0-3337 GCA_049289975.1 Paracoccaceae bacterium
CGCAATGATCGCCGTCAGCCCTGCCAGGGCCGCCGCCGGGACATGGGCAATCCGCGCCGACACGGAAATCCGTTGCGCGGCTTCGCGAACGCCCGCCAGATGGCTCGCCAGAGCGGCCTGCCGCCCAGCCGCGACCGCCCTGCCCGTCACATCAGCCGTCACATTCGGGTTGCCATCGCGGTCGCCACCGATCCAGCTATGGAACCGGACGCAAGGCCGCACGTCGCCCTCGCTGCCCATGAAAAGGCTTTTTGCCTCAAGGACTTGCGCGAACAGTTGCGGCACAGCGTCATAGATGGAATCGCGGAAGAATTGCAGCCCCCACGCGATCTCGTCATCAAGACTCGGCCGCTCCAGCCGCAACTCGCCGGTCAACCACAGAAGATCGATCTCGTTCCGGATCTCGTCGATCAGCCGCGCCCGCTCGCGCGGTGTCCAGCGCTGGGTTTCCAGTTCGACCATCCGCCGATAGATGCGGCGATGAATCTCCAGCACCGTCACCCGCTTGGCCTCGGTCGGATGAGCCGTCATCGTCGGCACCACCGACAGCCGCTCCAACGCCGCATCGAGTGCCGCCTTGCCGCCCTTCAGACCCGAAATACGATCCATCACCGTGGCAAAAGACCCCGGCACCGCCGAAGGCCCTGCATCCGCCTCTGCCCGGCGACGGGCGCGCATGGCGGCGTTCTCCTCGGCGATCTTCTGCAACTGAAACCAGATGTTCATCGCCTGCAAGTACGGCACTGCCGCCGAACCGCTGGGGATAGGCTCAACGGCCCCGGTGCGCAGGTATCGCGCCACATCCGGCGCCCGGTCCGCGACCACCGACAGGAACAGCCGATGCAGCCCGGCGCGCAGGTCCTCGGCCCCGTCTTCAGGACGAAGCGCGCCCGCGCCCGTGTCAAAGACCGTCTGGACCAGCGCAGATTTCATGGTCAGGCCACCCGGTCGCCGGGAGCCTGCCCGGCAAAGAAGGCCGTGATGTTCTCCATCACCCGGAAGCCCATGCCCTCACGGGTTTCCCGCGTAGCCGATCCCAGATGCGGCAACATCACCAGGTTCGGGCAATCGTTCAGCGCAGGCGTGATCGCAGGTTCGCGCTCGAACACGTCAAGCCCGGCCCCGCCGATCCGGTGCGCCGACAACGCCAAGGCCAGCGCAGCCTCATCGACGACTTCGCCGCGCGCCGTGTTGATCAGGAACGCGTCCGGGCGGATCAGCCTCAGGCGGTCTGCATTGATCAGGTGCTTGTTCGCCGCGCCACCGGGGCAATGCAGCGAGACGAAATCGCAAAGCGGCAGCAGCGCCTCGACACTTGCCACCTGCTCGGCCCCATAGGCCGCCAGCACTGCGGGCGACACGGCCGACCGGTTCTGGACAAGGATCTTCATGCCAAACCCGTGGTGCGCGCGATGCGCCATCGCCTGACCGATGCGGCCAAAACCGATGATCCCCAGCGTCGCCCCGGAAACCTTGGTGCCGATCATGTGCGTCGGGCGCCAACCCGTCCACTGTCCGGCGCGAAGCTCGCGCTCCCCCTCGCCCGCACGCCGCGCCACCATCAGCATCAGCGTCATGGCAATATCGGCGGTGCATTCCGACAGCACGTCTGGCGTGTTCGTCACCACCATGCCGTGCCGCTTGGCACTGTCTATATCGATATGGCTGAACCCTACCCCGAAGTTGCCAAGGATCTTGGTGCGCGGGTTCTCAACCTCGAACGCATCAGGCCCGAGCTTGTCGGTCACCGTCGGGCAAACCGCATCAAATTCCTTGAAGGCCGTGCGGAAATCTTCCGCGCTCATCGGGCGGTCGGTCTCGTTCAGGACAAGATCAAAGGACTGGGCGAGCTTCTTTTCCACGCCCACGGGCCAACGGCGCGTGGTCAGGACACGAGGTTTGGTCATGTCGGGCCTTCTACATATAGAGTGTATGCACGTCCGCAGCCTTGGCCACGGCACCGGGCGGTTGGTCCGCCCGGCGTCACAGTGCTAGCAGCTTACGCGGCTTTCTTCATCACGCGCGCAATGGTCTCGCCGATGACCGAGGGGTTCTCGGCAACCGTCACACCCGCCGCAGTCAGGATCTCGACCTTTTCCGAAGCACTTTCGCCAAAGGCCGAGATGATCGCACCAGCATGGCCCATCGTCCGGCCCTTCGGCGCGGTCAGACCAGCGATATAGGCGATGACCGGCTTTTTCATGTGGTTCTGGATGTACTCAGCCGCTTCAGCCTCTTGCGGGCCACCGATCTCGCCGATCATGCAGACCACATGCGTGTCCGGATCGTTCTCGAACCGCTCGAGAATATCGCGGAAGGACGAGCCGTTGATCGGGTCGCCACCGATGCCCACCGAAGTCGAAACCCCGATACCGCGATCCTTCAGCTGTTGCGCCGCTTCATAGCCAAGCGTTCCCGACCGGCCGACGATGCCGACATTGCCTTGCAGGTAAATATGCCCCGGCATGATCCCCAAAAGCGCCTTGCCGGGCGAAATCGTCCCCGCACAGTTCGGCCCGGTCAGGACCATGCGCTTGTCCTTGGGATAACGCATCATGTAGCGCTTCACTTGGATCATGTCTTGAGCGGGAATACCGTCGGTGATGCAGACGCAATAACGGATGCCACCATCTGCGGCTTCCATGATCGAGTCGGCGGCAAAGGGCGGCGGCACGAACACAAGGCTCGCATCAGCGCCGGTCGCCTCGACGGCTTCCTTCACCGTGTTGAACACGGGCACGCCAAAGACCTTTTCGCCGCCCTTGCCCGGCACCACGCCGCCCACGACATTGGTGCCATAGTCGAGCATTTCCTTGGTGTGGAACTGCGCCATCCGCCCGGTGATGCCCTGAACGATGACCTTGGAGTCACGATCGAGGTAAATGCTCATTTCGCCGCCCTCAGTTTGGTGTTTTGTGCAACGTCGTTCTTCCAGGCCTGCACTGCACGCTCGGCAGCCTCCATCAGGCTGGTGGCGCGGATGATCGGCAGACCGGACTTGGCAAGGATCTTAAGACCCTCTTCGACATTGGTTCCGGCCAGTCGCACGACGACCGGAACATTCACCGGGTTTGCCTGCAAAGCCTGCACAACGCCTTCGGCCACCCAGTCACAGCGGTTGATACCGGCGAAGATGTTCACAAGGATCGCCTGAACGTTTTCGTCCGACGTCACCAGCCGGAAGGCCTTCGCAACACGCTCTGGCGTGGCACCGCCACCAATGTCGAGGAAGTTCGCAGGCTCGCCACCCGCCAGCTTGATCGTGTCCATTGTCGCCATCGCCAGACCAGCGCCGTTCACGATGCAGCCGATGTTCCCGGTCAGGCCGATATAGGCC
>JBATMT010000359.1:0-2006 GCA_049289975.1 Paracoccaceae bacterium
TTGCCAAGCTGCTTGAAATCCCCGGCAACGAGATCCGCGCCATCCCGGCCCCGACCGGTGGCAGCCGCAAATTCTGCGACCGCATGAACGCCTTCGCCCAGAAGGAAGGTCTTCCGGGCATGGGCTATATCTTCTGGCGCGAGGCGGAAGACGGGTCGGGCATGGAAGCCGCCGGACCGCTGGCCAAGAATATCGGCCCCGAACGCACCGAAGCGATCCGTCAGCAACTGGGCCTGTCGTCCGGCGACGCTGCCTTCTTCCTTGGCGGCAAACCGGAAACCTTCGAGGCCATCGCCGGTCGTGCCCGCAACGAGATCGGCCGCGAACTGGGCCTGACCGAGGAAAACTGCTTCCGCTTTGCCTGGATCGTCGATTTCCCGATGTACGAGAAGACCGACGAGGGCAAGATCGACTTCAGCCACAACCCGTTCTCGATGCCGCAGGGCGGGCTTGAGGCGCTGATGGGTGATCCGCTCAAGGTGCACGCCTATCAGTATGACCTTGCCTGCAACGGCTACGAACTGATTTCCGGCGGCATCCGCAACCACAAGCCCGAAATCATGTTCAAGGCATTTGAACTGGCGGGCTACCCGAAAGAGGAAGTCGAGAAGCGCTTTGGCGGCATGGTCAAGGCGTTCAAGTATGGCGCGCCGCCCCACGGTGGCTGCGCGGCGGGGATCGACCGTATCGTGATGCTTCTGGCTGACGAACAGAACATCCGTCAGGTGATCATGTTCCCGATGAACCAGCGTGCCGAAGACCTGATGATGGGCGCGCCGTCCGAACCCACCAACGAACAGCTTCGCGACCTGCGGCTTCGGTCCATTCCCAAGGAATGATCGCAGCCCGGCAGGCCGCAAGGATGGATGCAAAAAAGCCCGGAGATTTCTCCGGGCTTTTTCGTCTCAGGCATCTGGGGCTTTGGGGCAGCGGATGGGGGGCATTCCTGACCGCCTTTGTCGCAACCCGGATGCTGGAATTACAGGGCGGAGGCCGCCGTCGCGATGATCGAGAAGGCAAGCGTCAGGGCGCCCACGCTGAACACAGTCCAATGCGCGGCACGTGTCAGGCGGTCGTTGCTTGTGATACGAATGATGGTGTCTAACATGTCTGGTCCCGTCCGATGGCAGCCGGTGGATTGAATGATCCGAAATTCACCGGAAAATGCGGCATGATTGGGGAAGGCGGTGGGCGGTCTCGGGGCATTTTCGGGTCAGATTTGCCACTTCCGCCGCGAGGTGGCAGGGTGCCCGCATCACTGCGGGAATCGCAGATCAGAAGGGGCAAGTCATGACCACGGAACGAAAATTCGGTGAACCCGTTGCCGGTTGGACCCCGCCTGCGGCTCCGGGGCCAGATGTGCTCGACGGACAATATGTCCGCCTTGAGCGGCTCGACGCGGCGCGGCATTCGACCGAGTTGCATGCCGCCAACCGCTCCGATGACCGGATCTGGGACTATCTCCCCTACGGCCCCTTCGCCGAGGCTTCCGCCTATCGGGCATGGGCTGAAGGGATGGCGCCGCTTGCGGACCCGTTCTTTTACGCGATCATCGACAAATCCACGGGCAAGGCCGCCGGGGTCGCCAGCTGGCTCCGCATCACGCCCGTGGCAGGGTCCATCGAAGTGGGCCATATCAACCTTTCCCCCTCGATCCAGCGCACGCGCGGTGCAACCGAGGCGTTGTTTCTGATGATGGAGTGGGCCTTTGCGGCGGGCTACCGCCGCTACGAGTGGAAGTGCGATGCCATGAACATGCCATCGCGGCGGGCAGCAGAGCGGTTGGGCTTCAGCTATGAAGGCACCTTCCGTCAGGCGGCCGTGGTGAAGGGCCGCAACCGCGACACCGCATGGTTCGCGATGATCGACAAGGAGTGGCCAGAGCTTCGCGCCGCCTATCAGACATGGCTTTCGCCCGCGAACTTCGATGCCAATGGCCGCCAGATCACGGCGCTTGCCGACCTGACCCGGCCTATCCTTGCCGCGCGCGATCCTTTGCTCTGACC
>JBATMT010000360.1:0-5268 GCA_049289975.1 Paracoccaceae bacterium
CAGAAGCACCGGATAGCCGGACTGAACATCCGCCAAAAGTCCAAACGCGGTAACGGTTTGCAGACCTTCCTTCATGTTCTTCGGGTGGCCGTTGACATATTTGAAGCCATACATCTCGCCGTCCGAAGTCGGCATCAGTTCGATCACACCCACGTCCGAATGCGACGCAACGCGCGGCGTCTTGTCAAACAGCGGCCAACGCTTGAAATCGGCTTCGATCTCGGCGGCCAGATCAATCAGAACCTGATCGAGACCAACGTGAAGTACCAGCCGCATCATGTTGTCAACGCTGACAAACGGTACAATATTCAACTTGGGTGACATTATCCGAAACTCCTTGTCGGGCGGTCAAAGACCTTGCGGCCCATCAGGCTGCCGACCAGTTCAACCATCAATTTTGCAGTACGCCCACGCTCGTCCAGGAACGGATTCAGTTCCACCAGATCAAGCGAGGTCACCAGAGTGCTTTCGTGCAGCAGTTCCATCACCAGATGCGCCTCGCGAAAGGTTATTCCGCCCGGCACTGTGGTTCCCACAGCCGGGGCAATCGCCGGGTCAAGGAAGTCGACATCAAGCGACACATGCAGATAGCCATTCGCAGCCCGCACACGGTCCAGAAACTCGCGCAGGGGCGCAACGATGCCGCGTTCGTCCAAGGCCCGCATGTCGCAGATGATCAGGTCGGTTTCCAGCAACGCTGCATGCTCCGCCGGATCAACCGAGCGAATGCCATAAAGGCAGATGTGATCTTCCGGCACCGGGGCGGGGAAGGCCGGGAAGGCGTCAAAACCGGCTTTGCCGGCGATGTATGCCACAGGCGTGCCGTGCAGGTTGCCCGATTGCGTGGTCAGCGGCGTGTGGAAATCCGAATGCGCATCCAGCCACAACACAAAGAGCGGCCGACCGGCTGCCTTGGCATGGGCCGCAGCCCCAGCGACCGACCCAAGCGCCAGCGAGTGATCGCCGCCCATGATGATCGGAAATTGCCCCGTCGCCAGCGCTTCTTCAGTCCGCGCCTTCAGTGACTTGGTCCAACCGACACATTCGGCAAGCGAGTGAACTGCCGGGTTCGGGCAGGTCGCCGTTTCAAGCTTCGGCAGCGCCACATCGCCCCAGTCGTCTACATGGTGGCCAAGGTCGACGATCGACGAGGCGAGACCCGCAACCCGATACGCCGAAGGTCCCATCATGCAACCCGCGCGCTTCTGGCCGCTGTCGATTGGTGCGCCGATCAGAATACATTTCTTGGTCATGGCTGTTCCGTTTCCTGTGATTGCTCGTAATCTGCCGTCATCTTGTGTCAGTTTGCACTTTCAGTATGATCAAAGCGGGCAAATGATTGACCGAAACGGCAAAAACAATGAACGAACTGAACGATACCGATCAACAGATCATCGCAGAGTTGCGCCGCGACGGTCGCGCCTCGCTCTCAGATCTTGCCGCGCGGCTCGGGTTGGCGCGTGCCACAGTCCGCGCGCGGATGGAACGATTGCAGGCGCGCGGCGAGATCGTCGGCTTCACCGTTCTGACCCGAAGTGATGTCAGCGCAACTCCGGTGCGCGGCCTGATGATGATCGCTATCGAGGGCAGGGGGACGGAACGCATCATCGCCCGCCTGACCGGCATGCCCGAGGTGATCGCGGTTCATTCGACCAATGGCCGTTGGGACCTGATTGCCGAACTGGGCACCCGCACGCTCGAGGAGCTTGATCTGGTCCTGCAAAAAGTTCGCGGTTACGAAGGTGTACTGGCCAGCGAAACCAGCCTGCTGCTGAACACCCGCCGTGCAGGTCGCCGCTAGACCGGATCGCGCCGGCGCGCCGCATTCACCCAGATCAGCACCAGAACGAACGACAGGATTGCGTTCCATGACGCCATCGACAGGTCAAACAGGCTCCACGCCACTTCGTTGCAGCGGATAAGCGGTGCGTTCATGATCTGGTTCAGTAGATCATCCGCCGAAACGCCCTCGACCCCGGTGGAACTGCACGTCGACGGGCCAAGCCAGAAGCCACGCTCGACACCCGTGTGATAGATGCCAAGCCCCGCCGTCACCAAAGCCGCCAAGGCACCGGCCCATGCCAGTTTTTGTTTGCGCAGAACCAGCGCCAAAAGTCCGATCGCCACCGCCGCAAAATGCGGGTAACGCTGCCACCAGCAGAGCTTGCACGGCGCATATCCCAGCGCCTGAAAGATATACGCGCCCATCAAGAGCGCCGCAGACCCACCGGCCGCGACCACGACAAGGGCTTTCCAGTCTCGTTTCATAGGTATTTGACCGCGATATAGGCCAGAACTGCCAGCGCCACGACACCGCCGACGATCAGGTTCAGACGTTTCTCGATGAAATGCATGATCGGCGTGCCATAACGCTGCAAAAGCC
The DNA here is from genome assembly GCA_049289975.1 of Paracoccaceae bacterium. Classification (GTDB taxonomy): domain Bacteria; phylum Pseudomonadota; class Alphaproteobacteria; order Rhodobacterales; family Rhodobacteraceae; genus TMP-24. The sequence goes on from JBATMT010000360.1 coordinate 2,384, forward strand.
AGGCCAGCGCATAGAACCGCGCGCCGCGCGCCACAATAGCCGACAGAATGAACAGTGGCAGGCTGAAGCCGATCAGGCCCGACAGGATCGTCACCACCTTCATCGGCGGCAGGTGCGCCAGACCGGACGTCACCAGCAGCACAAGGATCAGCCAGACGCTTCCCGCCGCTTCGGCCCTGAGCGCCTCGAACGCATCGAGCTTGTGGTAAAACTCAAGGATAGGCCGCGCCACATAATCAAAGGCGAAATGTCCGATCAACCAGCCGAAGATGCCGCCAAGCACCGATGTGACGGTGGCAATCCCCGCCAGCCGCATCGCCCGCTCTGGCCGTGCCGCACACATTGGTATGAAAAGCACGTCCGCCGGAATCGGAAACACGGAACTTTCCACGAAAGAGATCGTTCCCAGTGCAGCCGTTGCATTCGGCGATTGCACCCAGGAAACCGTCCAATCGTAAAGCTTCTTGAACATGCCGCTCCGGTCCCGTGTTTCGTTGCCCGGCCATAGGCCATTGAAGAAGGTGGCTCGTCAAGCAGTCAGGGCCTTTCGCCGCACCTCAGGGTCCGATAAACTTTTCGCTATTATTGGTGGCCCAAGCGGCCAAGGGGGTTTTCTATGAAGTGGGAAGGACGTCGCGGCAGCGACAATATCGAAGACCGCCGGGGTGTCAGCACCGGTCGCGTCGTTGGAGGCGGAGGCCTCGGTCTCGTCGCAATGGCCCTGATTGTCTGGGCTCTGGGCGGCGACCCGATGGCCGTCTTGCAGGGCGGCATGTCCGGCGGCCAGATCCAGTCCGGCGGCGGCGAGATCACCGAGGCCGACAAGAAGGCCGCAGAGTTCGTCTCGGTCACGCTGGCTGACACCGAACAAGTCTGGACCGATGTCTTCCAGAACGAACTTGGTCGCACTTACACGCCCACGACGCTTGTGCTCTTCAAGGGCGCCACGCAATCGGCCTGCGGCGGTGCGTCCGCCCAGACCGGGCCGTTCTACTGCCCTGGCGACAAGAAGGTCTACCTCGACACCGACTTCTTCGCGACTCTCTCGCAGCGTCTCGGCGCGCGCGGCGACTTCGCCGCCGCCTATGTTGTGGCACACGAAGTCGGCCACCACGTGCAAGACGAACTCGGCATCCTTGGCAAGGCAAACTCGATCCGTGAGCAATCCTCGCAGACCGAAAGCAACGACATCTCCGTCCGTATCGAACTTCAGGCCGACTGTTTCTCGGGCGTCTGGGCGCGCTATGCGGCAGACAAACTCGGAACGCTCGAACAGGGTGACATTCAGGAAGCCGTCAACGCCGCGCAGCAGATCGGCGACGATACGCTGCAAGCCAACGCCGGGCAGACCCCGATGCCCGACAGCTTCACGCACGGCACATCGGAACAGCGCCAGCGCTGGCTGGCCACCGGATACAAGTCCGGCACCATCAAGTCGTGTGACACGTTCTCGACCAATCAGCTCTGATCTGATCCCCGGCTCGGGCCACGCGGCCCGGGCCATTTCGTTGTATCCGCATCTTGTCTATCGGCTTTTGGAACGCTAGAGCTACGCCCGTGCCCGAGTGGCGGAATGGTAGACGCAAGCGACTCAAACTCGCTCGGTGCAAGCCATGCCGGTTCGAGTCCGGCCTCGGGCACCACCACCTTCACCATACCGATACGTCAGAGCCCTGGCTCGGAACGGGCTTGGCTGTCCTCCCATTGCAATCCTCAGGCCGAGCGCGGATTGCGCCTTTTGCCGCTCCCTCCTGCCGCCAACGTCTCCGTCAGGTCCGAGCCGCCGGCGTGCTTGTCACGGCAGGCACTTGATCCACGTCAATTGAATTCTGAATCTTCTATGTTTTTGTGGTAAAATGTTCATCTCGCGCATTTGTCCGCGAAACCAACGAGGTTACCTTGGCCGCCGCCAAATCGGTGCCGCCGCAATCGCGGCGGATTGAAGTGGTTCATGGGTTAAAATCAAAGAAACATCCTCGGTTCGTTCCATGAGTGCTCTCATGCGAACTGGCTGGCCTGTTGCAGTCCTTGTTGTGGCCCTGATCCTCGGGACCGTACTGAGGCTTCATGGGCTGGGGGGCGAGAGTCTGTCGCACCCCGAAATCTACGTACCGGGAATTCAGCTTCCCGCCGGGATATCCGAGCCTCCTCCACGCACGACACTTGCCGAGGCACTTTCCTTTCACTTTCACAGCGAACCGCACCCGATGGGGTGGTATCTGATGATGCTCGGCTGGACCGATGTCGCCGGGACAAGCGAATGGGCGCTGCGTTTGCCGTCAGTCTTGTTCGCGACCGCCACGATTGGCGTGATCTTCCTAGTCGGACGGCAGATGTTCAGCCCGGCCGTGGGCGCGCTTGCTGCACTTTTGCTGGCGTTGCAGGGCTATCATTTCTATTGGAGCCAGATCGCACGGATGTACAGCGCGGGTGCGTTCTGGAGCCTTCTTGCGACATATCTGGTGATCGCTCTCGCCGAGACACCGCGGCGTCGCCCGTGGTTGGAGGCGGCCTACGTCTTCACGGTGATAGCCGGAGTGCAGACGACCGAACTGTTCTGGGCCGTTCTGGCGATGCAAATCCTGTGGGTCTGCCTTCGCTTGCCCGATCGCCAAATCGTCAATGCAGGCTCGCCGCAGACCTCGGGGCAAGGCTCGGTAGCCGCCCGGCTGCTTCAGGTGCAGTCGATCGGCCTGATGTTGGCTGCTCCCGCGCTGACACAGGCGCTCTACACGTCCCGGCAACTGGCTGCGGTGCCAAAACTGCAATTCCTTCAGGAGTATTTCTCCTTCGGGTTCTTGTTCGCCGAAGACAAATGGTCACGCGTCGCGACACAGGTCGATTTTCCGTGGTCATGGCTGCTGCTTGCCGGATCACTTTACCTC
>JBATMT010000361.1:0-3135 GCA_049289975.1 Paracoccaceae bacterium
GCCTTTCCGAGCATGTCAAGCTGTGTAAAGGGCGGAAAAGATGCAATGAGAAGCGACGGATTGAATGTGAACTGGGCTCTGGTTTCTAAACTGGAAGAGCTAGATGTCTGCATTTTCAATGCAGCAAAGTATTTATCTGACCCAAGCCTCTTCAAAAATTGGTTGGTGCAGCAAGGCTTCGATGACGTGGCAATGCATAGCGTGGATCGAGGCTCTATGAAGTTGTATGGAGTTTATTCCGAGGGGTGGTCGATTGACGGAACGATGCTACGGAATAAATTCCCTTCTGACTTCGAAAGCTGGTGGCACAGGTTTGGCGCTTACGCGATCTCTGCCGGTGTAGTTTTGGATCAGTCGTTTGCGCCAGTCAGAGCATCTTCTATATTTCTCAAAGAGAAAAAAATGAGGGGAAGACCGAATGGCAACTCTTAGGCTCCAGACCCATTGATGATCATATCCAGAAGATAGCGAAAAAAATCACCAACGCTCGAAATCGCAAACAGAGAATGGGCCAATTCCGGGCCGGAATTCGCGCCCCGACTTCCGTCTCAGCTATGGTGAACTCCCGCGCAACCGCGCGGAATGACCCACACTTCCAGCAGCGCGTCGTCAAGTCTCTGATCGGGCAGGAAGGCTGGCTGTGCTGTCAGTCCCGAGCAATCGAGTCTTGGGTTGGAATTCCCTGGTATCAGGGAAGAAACAGGGTAATCGCGGTTTTCCGTGCAGGTTGGCGCCAAAATGGCCTCGAAAACTGACGCATTTACAGGGGCTTGAGACCTGCTTCCCTGCTCCGCACAAACAGGGAACTGAATTGCCTCGAACAGCGTATTAAATTCGGCGGAACAGGGATTTATTTGCAAATTACAGGCAAATAACAGGAATCTGCGCCGATACCGGGCTGGAGCCCCGCGATATGACAAGCAATATCAGTGGGTTAAGGCGGCATTTCCACCCGTTCCTGTTATTGTGCAGAACAGGCCTGTTAATTCGACAAAACAGGCATCGAGAAGTGCAGGAACAGGCGGCGAGATGCGCAATAACAGGTGATCTGGCGGGTCTGGATTTTGGCGGCATCGCAGAGATTACTGAAGCCGCGATCGCTCGGTTGGGGGTGTGATTGTATACCATAGAGGATTAGGTCGCACTCATCGCTTCTGCCTTTGCGACCGCAGCAGCGAGAGCGGCCTGAACAGCTTCCTCAAAGCCTGCCGCTTCGGCGGCGCAAAGGCCCGCTGCGGTTATACCGCGATAGGACAGGTAAGTATCCAGCAGGTCGGAAATGTTGGAAAACCTGCCAGCCAGAAGGCTGTTTGAGCCGCAGATCACTGCTTCGACCGCGCGGAGCGTTACGTGCACCGGCAAACCGCGCCGTGCAGCATCGGTCAACATCGCGCGTGCCATCAGTGCGGGATAAGCTGCGCCCGATCCGGAAAGAGCTGAAAGATAGTTAAGTTGTGCCTCGGTCTCGATTTGGTCTTCTTTGCCCATAGCAGAAAGTAGGCGTGCATTTAGTCCTGCATCGGAGGCTGTTATGCCAGGCCCTGCGAGCCACGGCGTATAGGATTGCCCGGTGCTGGCCCCGCCGTTTGGCATCGCACGTACAACACGAGCCATTGGGGCGAGGCTCTGCAGCCGGTCAACCGTCCATGCTGCCATGAAGGAAATCAACAGGTGGTCACGTGGGGCAAAGCCTGAAACCGGGAAATCCTCCGGTCTGACGGACAAAACGACAGTCTCGCACAACTCGATCATTTCGCGAGCGTCGCGCGCCCAAATGACACGAGGGAACGCGGCATAGGTCTCTGATGGTCCTGAGCGGTTCAGCAGCACGAGATTTTCGGCTGGCCACAGGCCCTTTTTCAACAAATTTAGACCGAGAGCTTGACCCAACCAACCGGTCGCGCCAATTATACCTAGGCGGCCCATGCGTACTCCCCCAAGCAATTTTGCATTCGACCCCAGTCTCGCACGTTGCACGGCGTTCACAACGCGAAATGCATATGAGCTGCAGTGTCAATTGCTGCGAACATTTTATCATTTTCACTGTTGGCTGAACTGAAGCGATAAGTAGCCATGATCGCAGTTTGGCCCGAAAACTGAGACCATCCCGCATTGGTTCATCCACCGATTCCTATTTGTCTGGGTCTGGGCGAGGCTACTCAAGATTCTCGACAAAGTCTGACTTGGGACATGTTTCGAAATTACTGGCGTTAAATGGACTTCGTGTCAGACCTGCAAGGTACGTCGATCTTCAGACCGACCGAGTTAGCCAGTCACTTTACTTGGTAATGGCTGTGCTATCACTTTCCGGCAGCAATTGACTGATAGAACCCCGCCCAATCAGACTTGCTGGCATTAACACTGTTCGAGCCGGGATATTCTCGCCGCTGATCTGCTCCAAAAGCATTCGTGCCGCCGTCTCTCCCATCGCCACCCGTGGCTGAGCTACAGTCGTGATTCCGGGTGGCAAGAAAGACATCCAGTACAAGTCGTCGAACCCCACAATTGAAAGATCGCCAGGAATAGAAATCCGCAGCCCCGCAATAGCAGCCATCGCGCCTTCCGACATCGTTCCATCGGTCGTAAATAAGGCAGTAGGAGGCGAAGAGGAACTAAGCAGATCTCGGGTGGTTCGTTCGGCCGCCTCGGCAGAATACTGTCCTACCCGTCGAACCAGCAAAAAATCAACAGGCAGTCGGGCTATTTGGTGAGCCTGAACATAGCCAAGCAGTCGCTGCCAGCTAGGATAGAGTGAGTCTGTCTCAACTGGTTCCCCCGCCAGAGCACGAGCAATGAAGTGGTCGACACCTCCTTCGACTTCTTCGACGAGTTCAGCAACTAGTCCAATTCGGCTGTGTCCTGCAGCAATAAGCCGAGATACCGCTTCCCGTGCAGCAGCTACGTTCGCAGTGCCCACGCGATCGATCTCCAGTCCGGCAACGGCACGATCGATGAGAACAAGTGGTATGCCTGAGGTATGCAGGGACCGAAGGTGGGCGGCGACGCGAGTATCGCATGGCGACACGATAAGCCCGTCTACCTGCTTCTGGATCAACAAATCTACCGCACTGACTTCCTGTTCAAGGCTCTCATCACTGTTCGTTATAAGGAGGCCGAAACCCTCCTTCTCTGCAA
>JBATMT010000362.1:0-2223 GCA_049289975.1 Paracoccaceae bacterium
GTTATGCATATGCCACGACCCACCTCAGAATTCCCGCCACCTGCCCTGAATGAAATCGCACCGACCATGATGGGAGCCGTTATCCCGCAAAGTGGTCCTGACCAAATCTGTCAAACCATCGCCCCAAAAAGCAAACGCGCGCCCGGTGAGGGGCGCGCATCCGCGTAGACCGATTAGTCTCAATTCAGCGACGGATCGATCGCCTTGCAGGCCGCAACCAGACCCTTCACCGCATCGACGGACTTGTCGAACATGGCTTTCTCGTCGGCATTCATCTTGATGTCGACGATCCGCTCGACGCCACCGGCACCAAGAATCGTCGGAACGCCCACATACATCCCCTTCAGCCCGAGCGCGCCATCGACATAGGCGGCACAGGGCAGCAGGCGCTTCTGGTCCTTCAGATAGGCTTCCGCCATCTCGATCGCCGAGGTTGCCGGGGCATAGAAGGCCGATCCGGTTTTCAGCAGGCCAACAATCTCGGCGCCGCCGTCACGGGTACGCTGAACGATGCCGTCCAGCCTTTCTTGCGTGGTCCAGCCCATTTCCACCAGATCGGGCAGCGGCACACCGCCCACGGTCGAATAACGCACCAGCGGCACCATCGTGTCGCCGTGGCCGCCCAGAACGAACGCGGTGACATCGCGCATCGAGACGTTGAATTCCACCGACAGGAAGTGCCGGAAGCGCGCCGAGTCGAGTACGCCTGCCATGCCAACAACCTTGTTGTGCGGCAGGCCCGAAAACTCGCGCAGCGCCCATACCATCGCGTCCAGCGGGTTGGTGATGCAGATCACGAACGCATTCGGCGCGTGCGCCTTGATGCCTTCACCGACCGATTTCATCACCTTGAGGTTGATGCCCAGCAGGTCGTCGCGGCTCATGCCCGGCTTGCGGGGCACACCGGCCGTCACGATGCAGACGTCGGCGCCTGCGATATCCTCATAGGAGTTCGCGCCCTTCATCACGGCATCGAACCCTTCGGACGGACCGGACTGTGCAATGTCCAGAGCCTTGCCCTGCGGAGTGCCCTCGGCAATGTCGAACAGGATCACGTCCCCAAGTTCCTTGATCGCCGCAAGATGGGCGAGCGTGCCGCCAATCTGTCCTGCGCCGATGAGTGCGATCTTTGCTCTGGCCATAGTATTCTCCGCCCTGATTGCGATGTCCGATGGAAGATGTCGCGGGCATGCGTAATCTGTTCGGTTTCGTCACGCAAGCCCGCTGCACTGCGGCAATCCGCTCATGGGTTGTGCTTTTGATCATGTTGGCGCTAAACCTGCGCGTCGGGACCGGAGAGAGACATGGACGGCGCATTTTTCTGGACAGTCGCCGTGCTTGCCGCCGTGATCGTCGGCATGGGCAAGGGCGGCCTGCCGCTCGTCGGAATGCTCGGCGTCCCGATCCTGTCGCTTGCCATTTCGCCGGTTGCCGCGGCGGGGCTCTTGCTGCCGGTCTATGTCGCCTCGGACATGTTCGGGCTTTATGCCTACCGCGGCGAGTTCGACAAACGCGTGCTCCTGATCCTCGGGGCAGGGGCCACCCTCGGCGTCGGGTTTGGCTGGGCGACCGCCAGCATCACCCCGGAATGGCTTGTCACCATTCTCGTCGGTGTCATCGGCTGCATCTTCGCGCTGAACCTGCTGCTCCGCCACAAGTCCGACGGGCCGCAACGCAAGGCCGAGGTCGCGCCTGGCCTCTTCTGGGGCACGCTCACCGGCTTCACCAGCTTTGTCAGCCACTCCGGCGCGCCGCCGTTTCAGGTCTATGTTCTGCCGCTGAAACTGCGCAAGATGGTGTTCGCCGGCACCAACACCATCCTTTTCGCTTATGTGAACGCGATAAAGCTCGTTCCCTACTGGGCGCTGGGCCAGTTCTCGGCCCACAACCTCAAAGTCGCCGCCATGTTGATGCCACCCGCCGCGCTTGCGGTCTTTGCCGGGGTCAAACTCACCCGCATGGTGCCCGAGAAGCTCTTCTTCCAGGTCATCACCTGGGCGCTCCTGATCGTGTCGATCAAACTGATCGTCGATGGCATCTCGGCCGCCTGATATCAGGCCGGGGCGCCCGGTACGGTTGCAGGCTCATTGACCATCTGAAAATCGCCGCCCGACGCAATCAGGCAGGCCTGACCGTCAGGCAAGGTCGCCAGCACCGTCCACGTCCCCGACGCATCCGAGACATAAAGTTCCATCACCGCCTGCTCGCCCACCAGACCCACGG
>JBATMT010000363.1:0-3893 GCA_049289975.1 Paracoccaceae bacterium
CCCTCGCTCCCTTGCACCACGATTGCCGTCAGAATTTCTGCACTGCGGCAAATCCGGTCTTGCCGAATATGCTGAAAGTGTGATCCCTAGCGCAAGATTATTGCGAGGTTACTTATGATTCCCGCCCCTCAGGACATTCCGCGCCCCTTCCGGTCGGTGCTTTACATCCCCGGCGCCAACCAGCGCGCGCTTGAGAAAGCTGCCACGCTGCCCTGCGACGCGATCATCTTCGACCTCGAAGACGCCGTCGCGCCCGACGAAAAGCCCCGCGCCCGCGCGCTCGTGGCCGAGATGCTGCGCACCACCGATTTCGGCAATCGCGCCCGCATCGTCCGTATCAACGCGCTCGACACCGCATGGGGCCGCGAAGACTGCCTGTCACTGATCGGCGTGCCCCTTGACGCCATCCTCGTCCCGAAAGTCTCGCGCCCCGCCCATGTGGAGGCTGTGGAGACGCTGGTGCCCGAAGTGCCGCTCTGGGCGATGATGGAAACCGCCGTCGTTGCATGGCACGCCGCCGACATCGCCGCCCATCCCCGCATCGCGGGCTTTGTCGTCGGCACCAACGATCTCGCCAAGGACATCGGCGCCCGCTACCGCCCCGACCGCGAGCCGCTCCTGACCGCCATCTCGCTCTGCCTTCTGGCGGGCAAGGCCTACGGCCGCATCGTCATCGACGGTGTCTATAACGCCTTCAAGGATGACGAGGGCCTGCGGGCCGAATGCAATCAGGGCCGCGACATGGGTTTTGACGGCAAGACGCTTATCCACCCCGCCCAGATCGCCATCACCAACGAGGTCTTTGCGCCCTCCGATACCGAGGTCGATCTCGCTCGCCGCCAGATCGACGCCTATCATCAGGCCGAGGCAGAAGGTCGCGGGGTCGCCGTGGTCGATGGTAAAATTGTCGAGAAGCTGCATGTAGTTGCTGCAGAACGGACACTTGCCAAGGCCGAAGCCATTGCGGTTGCCACAAGCTAGGAGCAAAGTCCGCGCGCCCACACCCTAGGCCAGCCTCAAAGGAACAGTTCAATGACCCTTCTCATCCTAGGTCTCGTCCTATGGTATGTCTCGCATCTGGAGAAACGGCTGGCCCCCGGCCTCCGCGCCAGCCTTGGCGACAATACAGCCAAGATCGCAGTCACCGTGCTGTCGCTTCTGTCCGTGGTGCTTATGGTCGTCGGCTACCGTGCCGCAGACGTCTCGCCCGTTTACACGCCGCTCCCCGGCATGGGCCATGTGAACAACACGCTGATGCTGATCGCGGTCTTCCTCTTTGGCGTGCCGCATACCAAGGGCATCGTCAAATCGACGATCCGCCACCCGATGCTGACCGGGACGCTGATCTGGGCCATCGCCCACCTTCTGGTGAACGGCGACCTCGCTTCGATCCTGCTTTTCGGAGGCATCGGCGTCTGGTCGGTCCTGTCGATGCTCCTGATCAACGCGCAAGGCCCGTGGAACCGCCCGGCCCGCGGCGCCATCCGCTCTGACCTGATCGGCGTCGCCATCACGCTTGTCCTCTACGGCATCGTCGCCGGCATCCACATCTGGCTCGGCCACAACCCCTTTGTCGGAACCTACGGATGAAACTCTACCGCTTCCTTTCAGACGATGACACGGCGGCCTTCTGCCACAAGGTCTCCCTCGCTCTCAGCAAAGGCTGGGAGCTTCACGGCTCCCCCGCCTATGGCTTCGATGCCAGCCGCGGCGTGATGCGCTGCGGTCAGGCCGTGATCAAGGATGCGCCGGGCATCTATACCCCCGACCTGTCGCTCGGAGAGCAATGATGAAGACCAATCCGGGCCGCTTCTTCGAGGACTACAAGCTGGGCGAGGTTATCGTTCATGCCGTGCCACGCACCCTGTCAGGCGGTGAAAGGGCACTTTACCACGCGCTCTATCCCGCCCGCCACGCGCTCTATTCCTCCGATGAATTTGCCCGTGCCTCCGGCCTTCCAGCAGCACCGCTCGACGATCTGATCGCGTTTCACACCGTCTTCGGCAAGACCGTGCCCGACATCAGCCTCAACGCCATCGCCAACCTCGGCTATGCCGAAGGCCGCTGGCTCCTGCCGGTATGGCCCGGTGATACGATCCGGTCCGAATCCACCGTCATCGGTCTCAAGGAAAACTCGAACGGTGCGTCCGGGGTGGTCTGGGTCCGCACCCGTGGCCTGAACCAGCACGGACACGCCGTGCTGGAATATGTCCGCTGGGTCATGGTCCGCAAACGCGACAAGTCGGCCCCCGCGCCCTTCCCGACGACACCCGCGCTGTCCCACGCTGTCGCCGCCGACGATCTGGTGATCCCGCACGGTCTCGACTTCCGCCACTATGACTTTGCCCTTGCGGGCGAGCGGCATCGCTGGGCCGACTACCATGTCGGCGAGAAGATCGACCATGTCGATGGCGTCACCGTCGAAGAGGCCGAGCATATGCTGGCCACCCGCCTCTGGCAGAACACCGCGAAAGTGCATTTCGACGCGACACAGCGCGAAGACGGCAAGCGGCTCATCTACGGCGGACACGTCATTTCACTGGCCCGCGCGCTGTCGTTCAATGGTCTTGCCAATGCACAGATCATTGTTGCCCTCAACGCTGGCGCCCACGCCAACCCGTGTTTCGCCGGAACCACCGTCCGCGCATGGTCCGAAGTGCTTGACCGCGCCGATACCAAGGCCCCCGGCGTCGGCGCGCTCCGCCTGCGTCTGGTTGCCGTGAAAGACGGCGCACCGGACTTTGCCCTCAAGGGCGAAGATGGAAAATATCGTCCCGACGTGCTCCTCGATCTCGATTACTGGGCACTGATCCCGAAGTAGGCCGAACCAGGAGTTTTGTGATCACTGAATTTAAAACTGTGATCACAAAGCTGACTTTTAGCCCTAACAGCGGCCTTCTGCCCCCAAAAGACGGGAACGAAAGCGTGACACAGGGCAAGAATCGGCTATTGAGAGTTAAAACCGACCGTCCGTCGCGGCAGGTCGCAGGTCCGGCAAAACCGGGGCCAAGCAGAGGATAAGAAATGGCAGACACCAGAAAGATCGTTCGGCCCCTGTCACCGCATCTGCAAATCTATCGCCCGCAGCTGACATCCTTCACCTCGATCCTCACCCGCGTCACCGGCAACGGCCTGATCGTCGGCACGATCCTTGTGGTCTGGTGGCTCTTTGCCGCGGCCATCGGTGAAGACTACTTCGCCTTCGCCGACGCGATCTTGCGCAGCTGGTTTGGCAAGATCGTCCTGACCCTTTCGCTCTGGGCGGTCTGGTATCACTACCTCGCGGGTCTCCGGCACCTGTGGTTCGACGCCGGGCGCGGCCTCGAAATCAAGACCGCCGAAATGCTCGGCTGGGGCTGCATCATCGGATCGGTCGTTCTGACCGTCCTGACCTTCTTCGTGATCTGAGGAGCCACCCATGCGCTATCTCACCGACCGTAAACGTGCCGAAGGCCGCGGCGCAGCCCACCGGGGCACCGAACATCACTGGTACATGCAGGCGTCCGCCGTGGCGCTGGCCTTCCTTGTGCCCGGGTTCGTCATCTCGTTCGGCCGCGCCCTCGGCGGCACCTACTCCGAGGTGTGGGAATTCTTCTCGCGCCCGTTCGTCGCGATCTTCACCGGGCTGGCGATCTTTGTCGGCATGCGCCACTTTGCCAAAGGCGCGCAGATGATGATCGAGGACTATGCCCACGGCACGATGCGCAAGGCGCTCATCATCGCCGCCTATTCGCTTTCCTACGTGATCACCGCCATGGGCATCTTCGCGCTCGGCGGCATCGCGCTCTGACGGCCTTTGCCAAGGACTGATCCATGACCGCTTATCCTTACGAAACGCATGAATATGACGTGGTTGTGGTCGGCGCCGGTGGCGCGGGCCTGCGCGCCACGCT
>JBATMT010000364.1:0-6141 GCA_049289975.1 Paracoccaceae bacterium
GTGCCAACTTCTCGCGCGGGGCCAAGGCGCCGAAGCTTATGGCGATCAACGCGCGGCTTGACGAGGCAAGGGCCGAACTGACCCTGTGCCACCCGGAACTTCCGCCGCTGACCTTCCGGCCCGATGATCCTGCCGATCAGGCGCGGTTTCTGGAGTGGGTGCGGCCGATTGTGCCCGCCGACCGTGCGCAGCCTGCCGCGATCTTTGCGGCCAAGGGTGTGGCGATGACGGATAGCGACTACCAGTCGGTGTCCCTGATCAACCTCGCCTCGAACCGGGCGCTTGGAATGTCCATGGGGCTGGATCTTTCGCCGCTGCGCTGGCGCGGAAACTTCTGGATCGAGGGGCTGGAGGCGTTTGCCGAAGTGTCCCTGCCGGGCAAGCGCATCAGGATGGGCGCGACGCTTCTGGAAGTCGTGGAACCGATCGAGCGCTGCCTTGCCACGACGGCGAACCCGGAAACCGGCGTGCGCGATGCGGACACGCTTGCGGGGTTGAGGGATCTTGTCGCCAACCAGAATTTCGGCGTCTATGCCAGAGTGATCGAGGGCGGTCCGGTCCGCGTCGGAGACAGTTTGCAGGTGGCCGAATGACCCAACCCTTTCCCTTTGCACCCGAGCCTGACGATTTCGCCCGCGAAACTGGCCGCTTGCTGTTTGCGGGTCCGATCGACTTCCTCAAGGGTGCTGTCGCGATGGACGGCTTGCCCCCCGCCGACAGGCTGGAGGTCTGTTTTGCGGGCCGATCGAATGTCGGAAAATCGAGCCTGATCAACGCGCTGACCGGTCGCAAGAACCTTGCCCGCGCCTCGAACACGCCGGGACGGACGCAAGAGATCAACTATTTCATGGCGGGCGACAGCCGCTATCTGGTCGACCTGCCGGGCTATGGCTATGCCGAAGCGCCGAAGCCAGTCGTGGAAAAATGGCAGCGGCTTCTGAAAGCCTATCTTCAGGGTCGCCCTACCCTGCGCCGTGCCTTTGTGCTGATAGACACGCGCCACGGCATCAAGGCGGTGGACGAAGAAATCCTCACCATGCTTGACCGTGCGGCGGTGACCTTTCAGGTGGTGCTGACCAAGGCGGACAAGGTCAAGGCCTCTGACCGCGAGGTGATCTTTGAACAGGTCCGCGCAGCCTTGCAAAAGCATCCCGCTGCCTACCCAGAAATCGTCATGACCTCTTCGGAAAAGGGCGACGGGATCGAAACTCTGCGGGCGATCATCGCCACACTCATCTGAGCCGTTCCCCTTTCGGAAGCCCCCTCACCCCGGTCGATGCGCATCGCGTGGGCTGACTCAGACGTGCTGACCGGCATTCACGTCAATCTCGGTCCCGGTGACATAGCTCGACTGGTTGGTGCACAGGAACCAGATCACGTCCGCCACCTCGGATGGCTGACCCAGACGGCGCAGCGGCAGGGTTTCGACGATCTTTTCGGTGCCGGGAGACAGGATCGAGGTTTCGATCTCGCCCGGAGCGATAGCATTCACGCGCACGCCAAGCGGGCCAAAGTCGTGGGCCATTTCGCGGGTGAGCGCCTTGAGGGCGGCTTTCGAGGTGGAATAGGCCGCGCCCGCAAAGGGGTGCACCCGGCTGCCAGCGATGGAGGTCACGTTGACCACCGCGCCCTTGGCGGCGGAAAGCTCGTCCTTGAGGCCGCGTGCCAGAACGATGGGGGCGAAGAAATTCACATGGAACACCCGCCCCCAGTCGCGCAAGTCGGTGTCGATGGTGTTCAGGCGTGATCCGCCCTCGCCCTTGGGCGAAATGCCCGCGTTGTTCACGAGCGCATGCAGCTTGCCGCCAAGCCGCGAGCGGATCAGCTTGATCGCCTCGATGGTCTTGTTGGGGTCGCCGAGATCGACCTCGATATGGTCGTCCTGACCGCCGCCCCATGGGCATTGCTCGGGGAAGGGCTGCCGAGAGCAGGTGATAACCCGCCAACCCTCGCGGGCAAAGCGCTTGACCGTCGCATGGCCAATCCCGCGCGACGCGCCGGTGAGGAGCAGGGTTTTGGGATCTTCGGCCATTTTGTAGCCCTTTCATCTGGTTGTGCAGACCCTAGATATTTTCGATGCGAAGACAATGGCCTTGACCCTTGGCAGGGTGGGCGAGAGGGTCTAACAAAAGGCCCAAAGCGAGGCGCCCGATGAGAAAGCTGAACATGGATCGTGACTGGATTGCCACCGCCCGGACCCTGTCCGAGGCGCTTCCCTATCTTCAGCGCTATTCCGGCGCGGTTGTCGTGGTGAAGTTCGGCGGCAATGCGATGGGCGACGAGGACGCGATGGCGGAGTTTGCCCGCGACGTGGTGCTGATGCGGCAGGTCGGGCTGAACCCTGTGGTGGTGCATGGCGGCGGGCCGATGATCAACGAGATGCTGGCCAAGCTTGGCATCAAGTCGGAATTCGTGCGCGGCAAGCGGGTGACGGACAAGGCCACGGTCGAGGTCGTCGAGATGATTCTCTCGGGGCTTGTGAACAAACGGATCGTGCAGGCGATCAACGATCAGGGCGGGCGGGCTGTCGGCATCTCGGGCAAGGATGACGATCTGATGGTGTGCGTGGCCGATGACCCGGAGTTGGGGTTCGTGGGCAAGCCGATCGAGATGAACGTGCAGATTCTGCGTGATCTGTACAATGCCGGGATGATCCCGGTGGTGGCGCCGGTGGCGACAGGCGTGAATGACAACGAGACGTTCAACGTGAATGGCGATACGGCGGCGGGGGCGATTGCCGGGGCGCTGAAGGCGGATCGCCTGCTTCTGCTGACTGATGTGGCGGGCGTGAAGAATGCCAGCGGCGAGATCATGACGCAGATCACGCCCGAGGAGATTCGCCAGATGACGGCGGATGGCACGATTTCTGGCGGGATGATTCCCAAGACCGAGACGGCGTTGCTGGCTCTGGATCAGGGTGTGCGGGCGGTGACAATCATGGACGGAAGGATTGCCAACGCCTGCCTGCTGGAACTGTTCACCGATCATGGTGCCGGGTCGCAGATTCGCTCGACCGAGCCGCGGGTCAAGCCGCGCATCCGGTGACGACACTCGACGATATCGCTGCTTGGATGGGGCCGCATCGGTTGGGGGTGTTCGGGGCGTTTCACCTGACGCCCGACGATGGCCTGCCCGAGGGGTTGCAGACGCTGATTCTGCTGGGGCCGGAGGAACCGGGGTTCTGGGCGCATTTGACCGGGCAGCCCGAGTGGCGCGATGGCGAGCCTGATCCGGTCGACCGCTGGTCGCGTCGGGTGATCGGGACCTTGGCCTGCAATCTGGGCGGCAAGGCGCACTTTCCGTTCGGCGGGCCGCCATATCGGCCGTTCTTCCAGTGGGCCTTGCGGAGCGGGCGGGCCTTTGCTTCGCCCGTGACGCTTCTGGTGCATGATGTGGCGGGGCTTTTCGTGTCTTACCGGGGGGCGCTGGCCCTGCGAGAGCGGCTGGATCTGCCGCGTGTGGCCGACAGAAGCCCGTGCGAGACGTGTGAAGCCAAGCCATGTCTGACCGCCTGCCCGGCTGCCGCGCTGGGAGCCAAGGGCTATGACGTGCCCGCCTGTCATGACTGGCTGAACCAGCCAGCAGGCGCGGATTGTCTTAATCGTGCTTGTGGCGTTCGTCGTGCTTGCCCCGCGTCACAAGGCTATGGCAGGCTGGAGGAACAATCCGCCTATCATATGAGGCTCTTTCATAAATGACCCCACAAGGCCACCGCCGGCTGATCCTGACACGTCACGCGAAATCCGCTTGGGACGATCCCAATATGCAAGATCATGACCGACCGCTGAATGCGCGGGGTCGAAGGTCGGCGCTGGAGTTGGGCGAGTGGCTCGGCTCGCGCGGGTACGAGCCGGATCAGGTGATCTGCTCGGCAGCGGCGCGCACGCGGGAGACGTGGGTGACGGTCGCCATCGCTCCGCTGGAGGTGACACCGAAGGTCGAGTTCAGCGAGGCGCTGTATCATGCCTCGCCCGACGTGATGATGAAGCTGTTGATGAAGTCCACCGGCGAGACGGTGATGATGATCGGGCATAACCCCGGCATCGCCGAGTTCGCGCGGATGCTTCCGGCGCGTCCGCCGCAACATGCGGACTTCAACCGCTATCCCACGGCGGCGACGCTGGTGGTGGATTTCGAGATCGAGCATTGGAGCGACCTGAAACAAGGCTCGGGCAGCGTGCTGGATTTCTTCATCCCGTCAGGTCGGGACTAAGGTCGGTAACGCTGAGTTACGCCAATGGAAGTTGAATTATTTCAACGGCCTAGCATTTTTCGTTTATCGGGTCTTAATGCCTTTGGGTGTTGTCCCTGAAAGAGTTTTCATCCCCGCGAGAGCGGGGATTACCTTTTGTAGGGCACGTTGTAGGCGACCCCCGCCTGCGCGGGTGTGACAGGGGTGTGTCTTTCATATCCGCACAAGCGGGGGCCGTTTTCAAATGAGAACCCCCGCTTGCGCGGGGGTTAAGGGGATCAGGGGAAGTGTGCAATCCGGATGCGCCCCCGCTTGCGGGGACGCAACAGGCGCTCGTGTCAGTGGCCGAGGATCTGGCTGAGGAACAGCTTGGTCCGGTCGGACTGCGGGTTGTTGAAGAACTCCTTGGGCGAGTTCTGTTCGACGATCTGGCCCTGATCCATGAAGATCACGCGGTTGGCGACAGCTTGGGCGAAGCCCATTTCGTGCGTCACGCAGAGCATGGTCATGCCCTCTTCGGCGAGCTCGATCATGGTGTCGAGCACTTCCTTGATCATCTCGGGGTCAAGGGCCGAGGTCGGCTCGTCAAACAGCATGATGCGCGGCTTCATGCAAAGTGACCGGGCGATGGCGACACGCTGTTGCTGGCCGCCGGAGAGCTGACCGGGGTACTTGTGCGCCTGCTCGGGGATCTTGACCTTGCGCAGGTAGTGCATCGCGGTTTCCTCGGCCTCACGCTTGGGGGTCTTGCGGACCCAGATCGGCGCGAGGGTGCAGTTTTCGAGGATCGTCAGGTGTGGGAAGAGGTTGAAGTGCTGGAACACCATACCGACTTCCGAGCGCACCTTGTCGATGTTCTTGAGGTCCGAGGTCAGTTCGGTGCCATCAACGATGATGCGCCCCTGCTGATGCTCCTCGAGCCGGTTGATGCAGCGGATCAGCGTCGATTTGCCGGACCCGGACGGGCCGCAGATGACGATCCGTTCGCCCTTCATGACGGTCATGTTGATGTCGCGCAGGACGTGGAAAGACCCGTACCACTTGTTCATGCCGTTGATCTGGATCGCGACTTCGTCGCTGACCTTCATCTGGCTGCGGTCGATCTTGCGTTCGATGGCTTCGGACATGAGGTCCTCCTTAACGGTGGTCACGCTTCAGCTTGCGTTCCAGGTACATCGAGTACCGGGACATGCTGAAGCAGAAGATGAAGAAAATGGCGCCGACGAAGATGTAGGGTTCCCAGTAGACACCCTTCCAGTTGATGTCGGCACGGACGATCTTGACGATGCCGCCCAGAGGATCGGCGAGACCGACGAAGGCCACCAGCGTCGTGTCCTTGAACAGACCGATGAAGCTGGAGACGATGCCGGGGATCGAGATCTTGAGCGCCTGCGGCATGATGATCAGCCGCTGGGCCTGCCAGTAGTCGAGACCAAGGGCGTCTGCTGCCTCGTACTGGCCGCGCGGCAGGGCCGCGAGACCGCCCCGGATCACTTCGGCGATGTAGGCCGAGGAGAACAGGGTCACGAGGATGATGACGCGCAGGATCAGGTCGAACTTGACCTGTGGCGGCAGGAAGTATTGCAGCAGAAGCGATGCGGTGAAGAGCATCGTGATCAGCGGCACGCCACGGACGAATTCGATGTCACCGACCGAAAGCCATTTGACCAACGGCATGTCGGACTTGCGGCCAAGGGCGAGGATGATGCCGATGGGGAGCGAGCCGATGATGGCGGTGACGCCGATGGTGAAGGCCAGAAGGAAGCCGCCGAACTGGTCGGAGTCCACCGGGGTGAGGCTCCAGGGCAGGACATTGTCGATAGCGGTCGAGAAGTAGGTCTGGACTTTGAGCCACCAGATGCAGGCCACGACAAAGGCGATACCACCCGCAATCGGGGCGCCGAAGCGGGGGACCAGAGCGCGGAACGCCAGAACCATGATGCCCGCAC
>JBATMT010000365.1:0-2593 GCA_049289975.1 Paracoccaceae bacterium
CCGAAAGCCCGCCCGCATCGACAGCGCCGCCCTTGCCCAGAATGGCAAAGTCCACGATCAGCACGATCAGATATTCAAGCGTCACAAGGACAACCATGACCTTGGCTGACAGGTCCACCTGCCGATAGCCAAGGATGCCGACCAGCGTCAGCGCGATCAGGCTCCAGCACCACCATGGCAGGTTGATGCCGAACCCACCAAAAACCCCCGCCGCAATGCCGCCGAACAGTCCGATCAGGCCGAACTGCATGGCGTTGTAGGCAACAAGCGCCATGAAAGCCGTCGCACCTCCGGCATGGCCGCCGAGCCCGCGCGCCGCATAGGCATAAAAGGCTCCTGCGTTGCGCACATGGCGCGACATGGCGACATACCCGACCGAAAAGGCCAGCATGATCAATGTCATGGCGACAAAGGTCGCAGGCACGCCCGTGCCATTGCCAAGCAGGAACGCGATAGGAACCGCCCCCGCCACGCCCGTCAACGGAGCTGCTGCCGAAATCACCATGAAGGTAACGGCAATCAGCCCCAGCGAATTCCTGCGCAGCTCGTTGGAGCTCGCCCCTGTGTCAGCAGTCATTGTCCACTCCTTGTTGGGTTACGGGGCCGGTCTTGTTGCCAACTGCCCGCTCTTGTTGCCGGAAGGCCTGTTCGTGCCATTCCGGGTTCGTCACTTCCCATCTTGCGGCAGATGCACTGCCCGCCGATAGGCTCGCTGGCCGTAGAGCAGGGCAGCCGGGTTGTCCGACAGTTCGACCCCGGTCACACGACCGACAAAGATGTAATGCGTTTCCCACAGCAGGGCCGTGGCCAACCGGCATTCAAAGGCCGCCGTAGCGCCGATGATCTGCGGTTGGCCCAGCGGTCCCGCCTGCCACTCTGCCCTGTCGAACCTGACAGAATGTTCGGCAGCGCCCGACCGTCCGGCGAAAAGGTCCGAGACCTCCTGCTGGCCTTCCTCCAGAAGGTTGGCGCAGAAAGCGCGGTTCTTCAGGATCGCTGCCGCCGCAGGCGACTTGTAGTGAACACAGGCCAGAAGCGATGGTTGGTCGCCATCCGCCGAAACCGAGGTTAGCGACGAAATCGTTACGCCATACCGTCCGCCTTCGCCGTCAGTCGTCGCAACCGCGACAAACGTGGCCGCCCGGCTCATGCCCTCGATGAAACTCGCACGAAGATCCATTGCGTTATCCAAGATCGAAGAAGCGTTGCAGTTCAACGTCAGGCACTTTCTTGCGGAACTCGTCATGCTGGCACTCGCGCGTTGCACTGAACGCCTCGACAAACCGCTCGCCCAGCCAGTCCTTCGCGAAGTCCGACCCACGCAGCCGTTCGATTGCCTCGGGCATCGAGCGCGCGAAGTCCCGCGAAGGCTTCTGCGCATAGCCCGAGCCCAGTGTCTCCGCCTCCGGCTCAATCTTGCCGACGATCCCGGCGACGCCTGCTGCTATCGTGGCGGCGGCGGTCAGATAGGGGTTGGTGTCCGCACCCGGCAACCGGTTCTCGACCCGCAAGCTACCGGCATCATGGCCCACCAGCCGGAAGCAGGTGGTGCGATTTTCGTACCCCCAAGTCAGTCCGGGTGGCGCAAACGTTCCCGGTGCGAAACGGCGATAGCTGTTGACCGTCGGTTGGAAAATCAACGTGATGTCGCCGATGTAAGCCTGCAAGCCGCCAAGGAAGTGACGGAAGGTCTGGCTCACGCCGTTCTTCTGGCTCGCGTCCCAGAAAAGCGACTTGCCGGCCTTGTCCTTCAGGCTGACGTGCAGGTGAATCGACTGACTGTCGGCCTGTTCATTCCAGCGCGGCATGAACGTGACCGACCGCCCCTGACGCAAGGCCAGCCCGCGCAGGAAGTTCTTCAAAAGCACGAGTTGGTCTGCAGGCTCGGTGCCTTCACCGGCTCCGATACAGCATTCCATGAAACCCGCACCGATCTCCTCGTGCATCTTTGCAAGGTCGATCTTGAGCGGCTCGCAGATCGCCGCCAGTGCTTCGTACCACTCGGTTTGCACCGCCTGATACAGGATCAGGTCATGGCTTGCATGCATCGTCGCGGTCTTCAGGTCGCGGTAGCCCTTGGCCCGCGCACTCTCCGGCGTTTCGTCGAAAAGCGTATATTCCAGTTCCATCCCATACTTTGGCAGATACCCCGCCTCTGCCGCACGCTTCAGCACCGATTTCAGGATCGAGCGAGGACAGATCGCCGCCGACGCGCCGGTGTAGTTCGACAGCACCAGAAGATCGTGCCCCGGCTTCGACCACGGCATCTTGCGCACCGTCGAGGGGTCAAGCTGCAACGGATCGTCGTGAAAATCGCCCTTGTCGTCATTCACGCCCGGAATGGTCAGCATCGCATCCGTGGGATCAAGCGCCAGTTGCGCAGGAGCCATGCCCATGCCGTTCTTCGCGATCCCCCTCAGACTGCCGACAGACACCATCTGCCCGCGCAAAAGACCGTTGGTGTCGGCCATCGCAACCGTGGCAAATCGGCTGTTGGGGTCGGCAAGATAGTCATCAAGCGTCATTTTTCACCTGTTGAAAGGGTAGGGGAGCGGACCAGAGCGGTGAGCTGGGCAAGGTCTGCGTCTGGTTG
>JBATMT010000366.1:0-2983 GCA_049289975.1 Paracoccaceae bacterium
CGCCCGTCCTGTGCAATATTCAGGCGTCACTTCTGGCCGACACGCCGACCCAGATCCTCCTGCTTATCGCGCCGCGCGAATTCGCCGACCGCCTTGGCCGCACACAGGGCCACACAAAATCGGTTCGCTCCGCCATCGGCATGGCCGACATGCTTGCGCACGAGATCAAGAACCCGCTCGCCGGTATCACCGGTGCGGCACAGCTTCTGGCAATGAGCCTTGATGCAGACGATCAGGAACTGACCGACCTCATTGTGGCCGAAACCCGCCGCATCGTGAAGCTTCTGGAACAGGTCGAACAATTCGGCCACCTGCGCGCCCCGGACCGCAAGCCCGTCAACATCCACGACGTGCTCGACCGCGCCCGCCGCTCGGCGCAACTGGGCTTTGCCTCGAACATGCGCATCATCGAGGAGTTCGACCCCTCGCTGCCGCCGGTCTACGCCGACGCCGACCAGTTGACCCAGGTATTCCTCAATCTGCTGAAAAATGCCGCCGAAGCGGCAGGCGGCAAGTCCGGCACCATCCGTATCCGCAGCTTCTACGACCTCACCTTGCGCCTGCGCCGCGAAAATACGTCACGCGCGCTGCCGGTTCAGGTCGAGATCACCGATGATGGCCCCGGCATCCCCGAGGCGATCCTTGACGACATCTTCGACCCGTTCGTATCGGGCCGCGAAAACGGCACTGGCCTCGGCCTCGCGCTCGTCTCGCGTATCATCGCCGACCACGAAGGCTGGATCGGCGTCGAATCCCAGCCGGGCCGCACCACCTTCCGCATCGCCCTGCCCAAGGCAAGCGAACTCAACTTGCCGAAGGCGAGCGAACCCAGGACCTCTCTCGGAAAGGACAGATGACATGGACGGCACGATCCTCGTCGCCGACGACGACCGCACGATCCGCACCGTACTCACCCAGGCCCTGACGCGGGCGGGGTGCAAGGTTCATGCCACCTCGTCGATGGTCACGCTCCTGCGCTGGATCGAGGAGGGTAAAGGCGATCTTGTGATCTCCGATGTTGTCATGCCCGACGGCAACGGTCTGGAAGCCATGCCCGAAATCTCGCGGCTGCGTCCCGGCTTGCCGGTCATCATCATCTCGGCCCAGAACACCATCGTCACCGCCATTCAGGCCGCCGAGGCCGAGGCGTATGACTACCTGCCAAAACCCTTCGACCTGCCGGACCTGATGAAGCGCGCCGCCCGCGCGCTCGACATCCGCCAGCGCAAGTCGTCGCAGCCGGCAAGCCCCGTCGCCAAGCCGCGCCAGATCGAGGGCGACCTGCCGCTGGTCGGTCGCACCCAGTCGATGCAGGCACTCTATCGTCTGGTGGCCCGCGTGATGAACGCCGACCTGCCCGTACTCATCACCGGCGAATCCGGCACCGGCAAAAGCCTTGTCGCCCGCGCCATCCATGATTTTTCCGACCGCCGCTCGCAGCCCTACATCACCGCCCAACTGGCCGACATGAAGGCGATGGACGGCCCAGCCTCGCTTCTGGCCCGCGCCAAGGGCGGGACGCTGGTCTTTGACGAGATCGCCGACTTCGACGACGAGGCACAGGGCCGCATCGTGCGCATGTTTGACGCCATGCCCGAGCCCGGCCCGCGCATCATCGCGACATCACAGGCCGACCTGACCGAACGGCTTGAAAACGGCCGCCTGCGCAAAGACCTGTATTTCCGCCTCGGTGGTGTGACCTTGTCGGTTCCGTCGCTCCGTGACCGGGTCGAAGACATTCCGCTCTTGGCCGAACATTTCCTCGCCCGTGCCTCGCGCGATGGTCAGGGCGAAAAGCGCCTGTCAGCGGATGGCATGGAATTGATTCGGACCTATCCGTGGCCCGGCAACGTCCGACAGCTTGAAAACACCCTCCGCCGCCTCGCCGTCACCGCGCCTGAGGCCGAGATCACCCGCAACGAGGTTGAAATGGCGCTGGTGGGCCAGACCGCCGAGCCGCCGCGCGCCGCCGACGGCGAAAAACTGTCCACTTCGGTCGCCCGCCATCTCAACCGTTATTTCGGGCTGCACGGTGGTGTTCTGCCGCCCCCAGGCCTCTACGACCGCATCTTGCACGAAATCGAGGTTCCCCTCATCGAGATCGCCCTCGACGCTACTGCCGGAAATCAGGCCAAATGTGCCGATCTCCTCGGCATCAACCGCAATACTTTGCGCAAGAAGATCACCGACCTTGATATCCGCGTGACACGCCGCCGCAAGTTGATGTAAAAGCGCAACAGAACCTGTGGCGCGGAGGCATCATACAGCCTCCATACAGACCACGGGCGTGGCATCAGCGGTAGCCGCACCAAGCGGCATTGAACAGGGGCGTCCTTTTGCAGGGCCTTCAGAACTACTGGACCTGGGACAAGATCAGCCGTCTGCGGCGCCAAAGACGTTGGCAGAATGTCGCAACCATCGGCCTTGTCGTCCTTGGCCCGCTTCTGGCGTTCGGCACCTTCCTTGCGCTTGGGCCGATGGGGCAGGGCGCGGAATCGGATGCGCTGCGGCTGATCCTGCTGGCCGACCTTGTCTATTTCCTGCTTCTCGCCGCCCTCGTGCTCTCGCGCCTTGCCGGGATGATCGCCGCCCGCCGCGCCAAGTCGGCAGGCTCGCGCCTTCACCTGCGCCTGACCGCCGTCTTTGCCGGCATCGCGCTGTTTCCTACCATCCTCGTCGCTATCTTTGCGGGTTTGACAGTCAACATCGGGCTTGAGGGCTGGTTCTCCGACCGCGTCCGCAGTGTGGTCGGAAGCTCGCTCGCCGCGGCCGAAGCCTATCACGAGGAACATCGCCGCGACCTGCAGACCGACACCGAGGCGCTTGCGAACTACATCAACCTGTCGCGTCAGGCCGCCTTCCTGCTGTCAGACGCCGAACTTCGCCAGATCCTCACGCAGGGCCAGACCCAGATCCAGCGCGGCCTGCGCGAAGCCTATGTGATCGACGGCACCGGCGACGTGAAGGCACGCGACGAACGCAG
>JBATMT010000367.1:0-2607 GCA_049289975.1 Paracoccaceae bacterium
GTCTTGGCGGTGCCGGTGTTGCCGTCGAGCACGGTGACGGGGCTGGCAACCGGCAAATCGGCCAGTTGCGTGACGACGAGCGCGCGCCAGGTCTTGTAGCCGCCTTGCAGGAGTTCGACGCGCCAGCCGACCTGCGACAGGATCGTTGCGAACGAGCCGGAGCGCTGTCCGCCGCGCCAGCAATAGATCAGCGGTCGCCAGCCGCCCGTCAGGTCGGCAAGCGGGCCTTCGAGATGGCGGGCGGCGTTCTTGGCAACGAGTGCGCCGCCTATCTTGCGGGCAAGGAAGGGCGATTGCTGTTTGTAGATCGTGCCGACGCGGGCGCGTTCGTCATTGTCGAGCACCGGCAGGTTGATGGCACCGGGGATGTGATCTTCGGCAAACTCGGCGGGGGAGCGGACGTCGATGATCGCGTCGAAGCCAAGGGCGTCGGTCTGGATCAGCGAGGTGAGCGTCAGGGATGTCAGCGGCATGGGGTCTTCTAACCCGATGCGTCGCCGTCGGGAAGCGCTGGAACGCGCGATCAGTGCGGAAGCTGGCGCAGGTCTTTCAGATGGGGCGCGATGTCGAGCGGGGAGCCCGTCTCGGGCAGGTCCACGATCAGGATCGTGGGCGACTGACCGGCGTTGGCAAGGATCTGGCCGCGCGGGGCTGCGATGACCGAGCCGCCGCAGTAGATGAGGTCGCCCTCTGTTCCGCAATAGTTGGCATAGGCGATGGTCGTGCCGAGGTTGGCGGCATGAGCCGGGATGACGTGATCGGCCACCTGTCGGAATGGTTCCATATTGGCGGTGGGCACGAGGATCAGGTCGACACCCAAGTTGGCCAGTGCGCGGACATGGGCTTCGAATTCGACGTCATAGCAGATAAGGAGGCCGATCTGCCGCCCTGCGAAGGCAAAGGTTGCGTAGCTGTCGCCGGGGGTGAAGATGCGCGCCTCACGGGGGCCGAAGCACTGGATCTTGCGGTACTGCGCGAGGATCGCTCCGTCCGGGCCGATGCTTGCAGCGGCGTTGAAGAGTTGCGCGCCGTCGCGTTCGGCATAGCCGATGGTCAGGCCGCAGGCGTGGGAGCGGCACAGGTCGGTCAGACGCACCAGCCAGTCGCCATCGCGTGGCTGGGCGAGTGCGGGGATGCTGTCGCTGTTGTAGCCGGGCAGGAAGAGTTCGGGCATGAGTGCCATCTGGGCGCCCGCCGCAGAGGCGGTGCGCAAGGTGCGTTCAACTTCGGTAAAGGCATCAGCGATGTTTCCCGCTGGCGACAGGTGTTGCGCCAGCGCCAGCCTCAGACTCGGGCGCAGGGCCATCAGTAGACGGTGACGGGTGCGCCAAGCTGAACGCGCGAGAATAAGTCGATCACATGCGCGTTGACCATGCGGAAGCAGCCATTCGAGACCGACTTGCCGATGGAGTTCGGGTCGATGGTGCCATGGATGCGCACCGCCGTGTCAAAGCCGTTCTGGTAGAGATAGATGGCGCGCGCGCCGAGCGGGTTTTTCGGGCCGCCGTCCATGCCTTTTTCAGCATACTTGCCGTAGGCGGCCGGGTTACGCTCGATCATCTCGGGCGTCGGTTTCCATTTGGGCCATTCTGTCTTCTGGCCGACGAGAGCCTGACCACGGAAGGCCAGGCCCTCCTTGCCGACGGCGACGCCGTAGCGGATGGCGTGGCCCTTGCGGGTGATGAAATAGAGATAATGCTGGGATGACAGCACGATGATCGAGCCGGGTGTAAACTCGGGCTTTACGGTCACTTCGACCGGATAAAGCTCTGGCGCTATGGTGAGGCCGGGAAGTGGCGCTTCGGCGCTGCCCAGTGTGACCGGGTCGAGCGGAGCCGACGCGGCCTTGGTCGGAACAATGGCGACGGGCTCCGCTTCGGTAGTCAGTGCCTGAGCCAGTCCCGGACGGGCAAGGGCACCTGCGGCGAGGGCGGACAACATCAGATCACGACGGCGCATTTCACCAGTCTCCGTTTCCATCGGTACAATTTCATTAGGCGATTTTCGGCAATTAATGAACTCTCATCGCCAAGTATTGATCCACAAATCGTGCGAAATTCTGGCGCAGTTGCGGCGGCGGATGAGTTTATGAGGTGTGTGCGGCGTAAAAGCCGCGCTTCGGGCAATTGACCTTGGGCGTACAGGTGATCATCTGAACGGTATGGCATGAAGGCGCAGATGTGACGGAACGACTGACAGTCACGGTAGACGGCATGACCTGCGCTTCTTGCGTGGGGCGTGTGGAGCGTAGCCTGAAGGCGTTGCCGGACGTGGGCGAGGTTGCGGTCAATCTTGCGACCGGCCGGGCGCGCGTGGATTTCGGCGGGCGGGCCGACAGCGGTGCTGTGGTGCAGGCGCTGGCAAAGGCAGGCTACCCGGCCCGCGAAGAAATCGTACAGCTTGAGATCGAAGGCATGACCTGTGCCTCTTGTGTGGGGCGCGTGGAGCGGGCGTTGAAGGCGCAACCGGGCGTTCTGGAAGCTGCGGTCAACCTCGCGACAAATGGTGCGCGGGTCAGGTTTGCCGAAGGGGCTACGACCGCAAGCGAACTGGCGGCGGCGGTTGCCAAGGCCGGTTATGGTGCCCATGTCCGGCGCGACAGTGAGG
>JBATMT010000368.1:0-1836 GCA_049289975.1 Paracoccaceae bacterium
GTTTTGCCCAGGCGCTGGCAAAATTCTCCCAATGCCAGTCCTCGGGCCACATGACCGGCGGATAGGCAATCAGATCGGCCTGGCTTTTTACCGCCGTGAGCAGAGTCCAGACGAATGGCGCCACGAACAGGGCCGACAGAAGCAACGCAGCCGCATAAGCCAGTGACCTAGTCATTTCCCTTGGCACCTTTCACTTCGCCTTCGTAATAGATCCATGCTGACGACCAGCGCATCACCAGCATCGACAGGATCGCGACGATCAAAAACATCACCCAACTCATCGCGGCGGCGTAGCCCATGTCGTGAAACTTGAACGCGTTGTCATAGATGTACATTGCGAAGAAGTACGTCGAAGCAACGGGCCCGCCTTTGGTGAGCAAAAGCGCGATGGTCAGTTGCTGGAACGCCGAGATGATCGAGGTGATCAGCGTGAACAGAAGCATAGGCGACAGCATCGGCAAGGTAATGTGGATGGTCTGCGCCCAGGCAGGAACTCCAGACACTCGAGCGGCCTCGTAAAGCTCTTTCGGAATGGATTTCAGCCCCGCAAGAAAGATTAGCATCGATCCGCCCAGACCC
This sequence comes from Paracoccaceae bacterium, assembly GCA_049289975.1. Classification (GTDB taxonomy): domain Bacteria; phylum Pseudomonadota; class Alphaproteobacteria; order Rhodobacterales; family Rhodobacteraceae; genus TMP-24. The sequence continues at coordinate 580 of JBATMT010000368.1, forward strand.
CAGAGGCTCGCAATCGTAATGGCCCCAATCGCCCAATGCGTATCGCCCAGCCAGTTCGGCCCTTCGATCCCGGCGAAGGAAAGCATGTAGTTCAGTAGTCCGTATTCCTTGGAGTAGAGCCAGCCCCAGATCGTTACGAGTGCCACGCCAGAGATGACCGAAGGCAGGTAAAAAGCCGTCCTGTAGATAGCCGTTCCGCGCAAATCGAGGTTGAGAAGAACGGCGAGACCGAAGGACAGAACGATGTTCAACGGCACGAACAGCGCCGCGAACTTCACCGTGATCAGAAGGCTCTCCCAGAATTGGGGGTCGTTTTGCAGCATCGTGGCGTAGTTGCCGAAACCGACGAACTTGCGTTCACCCACAACTGGCCAGTCATGCAGGCTCATGACAAACGAAAAGACCAGCGGTCCCAGAGTGAACAGCAAGAAACCCAATATCCACGGAGAGATGAAAAGCCACGGCACGATCCCGGCCCCGCGCGCCATACGCCGGGAGGAGTGCTGGTGTGGGGGGCGGTTTGCCATGGCCTTCGCCTCTCCGTGAGTATTGGATTACTGCAAGAACCGGGCCGAGGCCGCCACGGCTTCATCCAGATGGGCTTTGGCATTTCCCTGGTCGATCATTGTCGCTTCGATTGCCTTGGCCAGGTTGTCCTGGATACGTCCCCAGTTCGGATTCTTGAGGAAGGCGTTTGTTTCGCGGTTGGAAATCGTCAGCATGTCGAAGAACGGCTTGAAGATCGGGTCAGCGGTCATCCCCGACGTTTCAGCTACCGAAGTGCGGATCGGCAGATCGTTCTTGCGCATCGCGACCGCCTCGGGTGTCGAGTAGAATTTCACGAATTCCCAAGCCAGGTCGGCTTCCTTGGTGTCCTTCGCGATCGAGACTGCCGAAGCTCCGATGGACGAGTGTGCCGGTTTCGATCCGAACTGCGGTAACACCACGACGCCATACGGAATACCACTTTCGTCGATTCCACCCTTCGACCACATCGCCGACTGGAACATGGCGATCTTGCCAGACTTGAATAGGGTCGACCCCGAAGTGTCGTCGCCGATGTTCAACGCCACTGCTTCCTCGGTCTTGATCATGTCGGCAAACATGCTCAGCACTTCCACGGCCTCGGGGCTGTTCATGTAGCCCTCGATCGTATTGCCATCGTCCGAAATGTATTTTGTCCCATTCGACCAGTAGAATTGCTCAAAATCGTACGGGTCAGGTTTTGCGTCCACTGCAAAGCCATAGACCTTATTG